>JANXTD010000274.1 GCA_025352585.1 Fimbriiglobus sp. | reverse complement strand
TGCTCGCCTCGGCGGGGGCCGACAACCTCGTCAAGATTTGGGACTACGAGAAGGGCGAGAAGACCAAGGACATTCGCAACCACGACAAGCAGATCACGCGGCTGGTGTTCGTGCCCAAGTCGCCGACCTTCGTGACGACGGCCGGCGACGGGGTGATGCGCACCTGGAACGTCGAGAGCGCGGGCATGGGCCGCACCTTCGCCGACGCCAAGGGCGCTCTCGACGCCGTGGCGGTCAGCGCCGACGGCCTCTTGGTCGCGTCCGGCGGCGAGGAGGGGGTTGTCCGCCTCTACACCGCCGCCGACAGTAAGCTCATCAAGGCCCTCGTGCCGCCCGACGCCGAGCCGGTGGTCGTGCCGATCCCGGTCGTGAAGCCGGTCGCCAAGCCGAAGAAGTAACCCGAGGATTCGTCGTGACCCGCCTGCTCGCTGTCGCCTTCGCCTTGAGCGCCACGACTTTGACGGCGGCCGAGAAGCCGAACGTCGTGCTGATCGTCCTGGACGACGCGGGCCAGCGCGACTTCGGCTGTTACGGCAGCACGTACCACAAGACGCCGCACCTCGACGCGCTGGCGAAGCAGGGAGTTCGCTTCACCGAGGCGACCTCGACGTGCCCCGTCTGCTCGCCGACCCGCGTGGCGATCCTGACCGGCCGCCACCCGGTGCGCTACGGGTTGACCGACTGGGTGCCCGGCCAGCCGCCGCGGCCGGGGCAGCGACTCGTCGGCCCGAAGAACGCGACGGAGTTGCCGCTGGCCGCCGTGACTGCCGGCGAGTACTTCCGGGCGGCCGGCTACCGCACCGCACACGTCGGCAAGTGGCACTTGGGCGGGCCGGGGTTCGCCCCGACGGAGCAGGGCTTCGACCTCAACGTCGGGGGCAGCGCCGCCGGCCACCCGCCGAGCTACTTCGCCCCCTACGGCCCCAGCGTCACGGGCCTCGGCGCGGCCCCCAAGGGCGAGTACCTCACCGACCGCCTGACCGACGAGGCGGTCCGGTTCGTCGCGGCCGAGCCGGGCAAGCCGTTCTTCCTGCACCTGGCCCACTACGCGCCCCACACGCCACTGCAAGCGCGGCCCGAAGTCGTCGCCAAGTACGCGCCCGGTAAACTCGGTGCGCAGGGTAACCCGACCTACGCGGCGATGATCGAGAGCCTCGACGACAGCCTCGCCCGGCTCCTCAAGGCGCTCGACGACGCCAAGGTGGCGGGCAACACGGTCGTGATCCTGACGAGCGACAACGGCGGCCTGGCGACCCTGGAGGGGATGGCCAAGCCGGCCACGTTCAACGGCCCGTACCGCGAGGGCAAGGGCTACCTCTACGAGGGCGGCCTGCGCGTGCCGCTGGTGATCCGCGCCCCCGGCGTCCAGCCGGCCGTCCTCGCCGGGGCCGTCGATAGCATCGACATCCTGCCGACGCTGCTCGACTTGTGCGGCATCCCCGCTGAGCCGAAAAGCTTCGACGGCGTGAGCCTGGCGAAAGTCTTGCGCGGCGAGGGGTTGCCGGCGCGGAGCCTGGTCCACTTCTACCCGCACTACGCGAACCAAGGCGGCAAGCCCGGCGTGGCGATCCGGCGCGGCGACTGGAAGTTGCTCGTCGATTACGAGACCGACCGCGGCGAGTTGTATGACCTCAAGGCCGACCCCGGCGAGGGCCGCAACGTCGCGGCTGAGAACGCCAAGGTCGTGGCCGAACTGCGCGGCGAGATCGACGCCTGGGTCAAGTCGCGCGGGGCGAAGTTGCCGACGCCGAACCCCGACTACCGGCCGAACCCGCCGGACGCCGCCGGTGTCATCACGATGCACGCCAAGACGGCGACGGTGTCCGGCGGGCAACTCCGCTACGAGCCGCTGCCTCATAAGGAGACCCTCGGCTACTGGGTCCGCGCCGCCGACACCGCCGCCTTCGACTTCACCGTGGTCAAGCCCGGCGACTACGCCGTGGAGGTGCTGCAAGGCTGCGGCAAGGGCAGCGGCGGCAGCGAGGTCGAATTGAGTGTGGGCGCGTCGAAGCTGACGTTCACGGTCAAGGACACCGGCGGCTTCCAGGCGTTCGAGCGCCGCGCCGTCGGCACGCTGAGCGTCGCGGCCGGCCGGCAGACGCTGAGCGTCAAGCCGTTGACGAAGCCGGGCGCGGCGGTGATGGATTTGCGCGAGGTGGTGCTGCGGCCAGCGAAGTGATAGGATTGCGACACGACGGACGCGTAACTCAGCGGTTAGAGTGCGGCTTTTACACAGCCGAGGTCGGGGGTTCGAGTCCCTCCGCGTCCAATTTATGATGACTTGGCCAACGAGATGCCTTATTCGTCCTGGTCATCCGCGTCATCAAACAATGAGTTCGTGGTGGCCGGCTTGCGCTGAAATGTCTTAATCACTAGCCAGTTCTTGCGGTGCTTGGCCATGTTGCCGAGCACTAAAAAAGTGTCCATGTCCTTCTTGTATCCGTTGGCGTTCCAGAGGGCGTCGGGGTCGTCAGCGTATGTCGGGTTGCCTAGGAGCATAAACGCGCCCCATTCTCGCAGTTGGAGTTTGTGGTTGCCGCCCGCATCCGAGAACACAATGTACGGCGCAAACTTCACCCTTGTCGGGTCGAACTCGGGCGTCCCGGAGAGCCCGACTTGGTCCGCCAAGTCGTCGAAAAGTGAACGGTGTTCGGGTTGAGTGTCCACTTGGTCGCGTGGCTGCGACAGCCCCTGCCATGACCCCGCCTTGACGAGCATTACGCCGATCGAGAGGCGGCACTCGTCGAGAGCTCGGATCGTGGGCACCGCGCGAGGTTCGAGCCACTTGATTACGCTGTTCGTGCTGACCTCGGGAGCCGCGTCCCAAGGAGTCGTCGTCGGGTGCAGCTCGTCAACGACTCGCCAAGACTCCGACCGATTGTCCTCGGGGTTTCTTTGGAGATCGACGGCGTAAGTGTGACGGGACTTGAAGCCGTTCGCGTCGGAGTTGCCTTTGACCGGCAGCATCAACGGGTAGACTCGCAAGAACTGGTTGTTCATTGGCGAGTAGTCCGCCATGCACACCCGCTTGCCGTACTTTTTCGACACCTCGGGGACCGTACGACCTAACGCCACGAAGTCCTCAAGGTGCATCGTGTTCAACGGGCGACTCCTCGGCGAGTTTGATCAGGGTGTCGCCGTGACATGAGTCAGGGTAACACCAACAGCCTAAGACTTTGCCGCGTAGTTCGCTAGCCCGCTTCTGTAAACCGAGTTTTCGGGAAATGTAGATCGCGAAGCTGTCGATCACGGCCTTGCGGTCGCCGTCCTCGCCGATCTCGTAAGGATTCCCCCAGTCCGAACGGCGGTCAATCCGCACGTACAGGCCCTCGGCTTCGGCCCACGCAATCAGTGCCTTGTCGTGTCGCAGGTTGGCGAGTACCGTCTGTCCCGCTTCGACAAGCGACCGACGCTGTTCTTGCGAGACTGTGAACTCGACCAGTGTCGGCGCGCTCAACTTCCTTGCCATGTCTCGTTTCTCCGCGTCGTCTCGTGTCTCAGTGGGGCGTTGGGATTTAAACGGATTTGTTGGCCGGCCACAACCGCAATCATCTACCCGGCCACCGGCTCGATCATGCGCACGGCTTGCTCCGCCGCTTGCCGCAGCGCCTCGCTGGGGTCGCGGAGCGCCTGGCGTAGCGCCGGGAGCGCGGCGGCGGCGGGGGGGCCGATGCGGCCGAGCGACTGCGCGGCGTACAGCCGGCACGCCTCCTCGGCCGTCGGCGGGCCGGGCTTCGCGACCGCGCCCGGCTTCGCGGGGGGGCCACTGCGCAGGCACTCGATCAGGCCGGGCACGGCGGCCGCGGCCGGCGCGCCCATCCAGCCCAGGGCCAGCGCCGCCTCGCCGCGGACGAACGGGTCGCGGTGCTGCAAGTGCGTCAGGAGCGTCGGCAGCGCCGGCCGGCCGACCTGGCCCAGCGCCTTCGACGCCAGCCGGCACAAGACGATGTTCGTGCCGCGCATCGCCTCGGTCAGGCCCGGCACCGCCGCCGCGCCGGCCTCGCCCAGTCCGCCGAGCGACTGCGCGGCCCCCGAGGCGACCCGCGGGTCGGCGTCGCGCAGCGCCTCGCACAGCGCCGGGAGCGCCGGCAGGCCGGCGTCGCCGAGTTTGCCGACGGCCCAGACGGCGTTGCGGCGGACGTACTTGTCGGGGTGCTTGAGCATCGCCAAGAGGTGCGGCAGCGCCGCCGGCCCCATCTGGCCGAGGGCTTGGGCCGCCGACTCGCGCACCGCCGCGTCGGCGTCGTCGAGGGCGCGGGCGAGCGGCGGCATGGCGTCGCGGGCCTGCGGGCCGAGCCGGCCCAGCGACCGCGCGGCGCGGCTGCGAACTTCGGCCGTCGCACTGCGGAGGCCGCGGACGAGGTCCGGGATGGGGTCGTCAACGGTCGGCGTCACCGGCGGAACCCCGCGGCTTCGAGCGTGGGTGCCGTGGCAGCAGCACCGTCCGCCGAAACTTAGAACGCCCGCCCCGCGCCGCAAGCCGAAAGCCCCGATTTGTGTCACATCCGCAGGAGGGCGAACGTCGCCAGCAGCGTCGCGGCCCCGAACGCCACCCCGCCCGCGACGACGAGCCGCTTCGCCCGCCCCACGGCGATGACCTTCTGCGGCACGAACATTCGCCACGCCCCGAACTCCGACGCGGCCACGGCGACCGCCGGCGGGGGGGCCGTGGCGTCGGGGTGGCGTTGCCACCAGGCCCGCGGCCAGCCGTAGCGCATCGCGAGGATCACCGGCCGGCACAGCGAGCGCGTCTCGAAGCCGGCCAGAGTTTTGACACTCGTCGTGAAGAACCAGTCGGCGCGTTCGAGGAACCGCGACTGCTCGGCGGGGTCGGAGTGCTTGGCGGCGTACTGGAAGACTTCGACCTTGCGCAAGTCCTGGGCCGCCCACGTCTCGTTGGGGTACTGCAACTTCTCGGGGGTCGAGAGCGTCGGCCGCTCGTGAACCGCCATCCAGCGGGCGTAGTGCAGCAGTGTGAGCCGGGCGTAGGCGTACATCCGGTCCAGTTGCCCACGCTCGATTTTGTGGTCGAGGTAGACGCCCAGCGCTTGAAGAGTCATCGTGTAGAACCAACGCAACTCGGCGTTCAGCAGGTCAAGCGCGTCGAGGTTTTGGGCCGGGTGGACGACGCGGCGGATGACCTCCTCGGCCTTCGCCAAATACTCGGCGTCGGCGGTGAGTTGGTGCCCGACCAGCAGTGCCAAAATACTGTTGGCGGCGGCGCGGCCGGGGCCGTGGTAGCCGCCCGCGCCGGACTCCGTCGCCAACCCCGTCGGCGTGCGGCTCAGCCACTTCAGCACCGTGCCGCGCGGGTCGTCCATCGCGATGACGAAGTCGGCCAGGCCGACCGCGGCGTTACGGTAGCGCGCCTCGCCGGTGACGAAGTACGCCAGCATCAGCCCGGCGTTGTAGTTGTGCGACGCGCTCGGCCCGCCGCCCACGGCGTACGCCTTCTTGAGCTGCGCTGCCGTGTCGCCGAGCTGGTCCATCTTCTCGGTGAGGCTTTCCACGGGGCCGCGCGTGAGCGAATTCGGGTAGCTGCGGTGGGTGCCGGTGTCGGCGTCGGCGTAATGGTAGGTGTGCCAGAACAGCCCGCCGTTGTACGCCGCCTTGTCCGACTGCGTGTGGTAAAGGTCGATGTCAACCGTGTGGTCGGCGCAGGCCAGACCCTCAGTGAGGCGGTCGAACTCGCCGGTACGGAAGAACTGGACCAGGAACGCCGCGACGCAGTCGTACTGGTTGTTGTAGTGCGAGATCAGCGGCGTCGGCCCCTTGTGGGTCGTCGCCTCGTGGTCGCCGTAGAGGTCGCCGTAGTGCCGCCAGCCGTACTCGTCGATGCGCTCGCGCTTGGCGGCGAAGGTGTCCGGCCCGACGAAGCCGAGGTCGGCCAGTTCGCACGCCAGCGTGTTGGGGTCGGTCGCCCGCGGCGTGAGGTACTGCACCGCCCCGCTCGCCGCGTACCACTCCGGCGACGCCGCGACGTGCGTCGGGCTACGGCACCAGGCCATCGGCACGGCGGTGACCGTGTCGCGGCCGTGGGCGACGTAAAAGACGTGCGTCTTCTGCTCGCCGCCCTGCAACTCGTGCGGCCGAGACTCGGCCGGGAACAGGCTCAGCGTGATCCCCTCGCGCGACACGCGGAGGGCGATCGGGAAGTTCTCCCAGAAGTCCGGCACGGCGACGCCGAGGAAGACTTCGCCGTCGTCGAGCGTGGCGACCGGCGTCGCCCGCAAGCCTTCGGCCGGGGTGCCGTCGAAGCTGGCGCGGTAGCCTCGGAAGGCGAGCGGCACGCGGCGGTCGGCGTCGAGGTGGTTCGACGACGCCCAGTTCTCGCCGCCCGACGACGCCTGGAAGACCTCGCCCGCGGCGACCGACTGCGCCGGTGACAGTCGATTGACACTGAGGATGCCGCGCGGCGTGTGGCCCTCGGGGAACGGCACGAAGACATCGACGGAGTCGAGCAGTTCGCCGCCGCCCTCGCCGAGGTCCCAGTTGCCGCCGGGGTGGTCAGCCGCGAGCGTGTTCGTCAGCGTCAGCGTGACGCGGCTAGTCGCCGTACCGGGGAGGGGCCGCACCTCGACTTCGATTTCGAGGCCCAGCGAGAAGCTGAAGCGGAACGGTGCCCCGGTGGTCGGGATCGGCTCGTGCATCAGCACCGGTGGCGCGTGCGGCTCCATCCGCTGGCCCAGGATTTTCACCCAGAACTCGGGCACCGCCGGCAGCGGCAACGTCGGCTCCGGTTTTGCGCGCGGGGTCGGCCGGGCTTCGACGCGGTAGCCGGTCGGGCCGTTGCCGTCGGTGTCGAGGTTGGCGTCGAAGAGGCACCAGCGGACCGTGCCGTCGGCCCAGCGGTCGAGCACTTTCGTCGTGACGGGGTGGGTCGCGCCGTCGGGACCGACGAGGTGGAAGTGGCGGTCGTCGGCGACGCCCTTGGGCCACGGTAGCCCGAAGCGCACCGGCTCCCCGCGGCGCGGCCCCGGCTCGGCACTCCAGGCGTGAAGTTCGGCGTGGGTCGGCTCGGTCACGGGCGTTCTCGGGGGGCGGTGGCGCGGCGGCGCATCGTGGGCCATAATAGCGGCATGACGCCGAACGCCCATTCGCCGCGCCCGCTAGTCGTCTTCGCCGACGACTGGGGCCGCCACCCGTCGAGCTGCCAGCACCTCGTCCGCCGGCTGCTGCCGCGCCGCGAGGTCGTCTGGGTCAACACCATCGGCACGCGCCCGCTGCGGCTCGACCTCGGCACGCTGCGCCGAATCGCCGGCAAGCTCCGCCAGTGGGGTCACGCCGACGCCGGCCCCGCTGACACCGGGCCGTCACCGCGGGTCGTCGCCCCGAAGATGCTGCCGAGCTTCAAGGGCGTGTGGCGCGGCGTCAACCGCCGGCTGCTGGTGCGTGGCCTGCGCGGCACCTTCGACGCCTTGTCGCAAGCCCCCGTCGTCGTCACCACGCTACCACTGACGGCCGACCTCGTGGGCCGACTGCCGGCGCACCGTTGGGTCTACTACTGCGTCGATGACTTCAGCGTCTGGCCCGGCTACGACGGCGCGACGATGCTGGCGATGGAGCGCGACCTGGTGCCGAAGGTCGACGCCGTCGTCGCCGTGAGTGACACCCTGGTGTCGCACGTCGCCGCGCTCGGCAAGCCGGCGCACCTGCTGACGCACGGCGTCGATCTCGCCCACTGGCAAGCCACCCCCGGCCCGGTGCCGGCGTGCCTCGGCGGCCTCGAACCGCCGTTCGTCGTCTTCTGGGGCGTGATCGACAAGCGCCTCGACCTCGCCTTCGTGCGGCACCTCACGGCCAACCTAGCACGCGGCACGGTCGTCCTCGTCGGCCCGCGCGAAGACCCCGACGCGGCGCTCGTCGACGGCCCCCACCTCGCACTCCGGCCGGCGTTGCCCTTCGCCGACTTGCCGGCGCTCGCGGCCGCCGCGTCGGTCCTCGTCATGCCGTACATCGACGCCCCGGTGACCCGCGCGATGCAGCCGTTGAAGTTGAAAGAGTATCTCGCGTCGGGCAAGCCGGCGGTGGTGCGCGACCTGCCCTCGACGCGGCCGTGGGCCGACGCCGCCGACCTCGCCGCGACGCCGGAGGGCTTCACCGCCGCCGTGAATTTGCGGCTGACGACGGGGCTACCCGACGCACAAAGAGTCGCGCGGAGACGCTTGCACGACGAGGGGTGGGACGCCAAAGCGACACAGTTCGAGCGGTGGCTGGACGGTCACGCCGGGGCGTAGCCGCGGAGCTTCGCCAGGTTGATCGGGTCCATCGCGTTGCCGTCGGCGTCCTCCTTGGGCGTTTCGAGGATTAACGGCACCTTGGTGAGCCGCGGGTCGGTCGCCAGGCAGCGGAACGCCTCCTCGCCGATGTGACCCAGGCCCAGGCCGGCGTGGCGATCGACGCGGCTGCCCAGCGGCTTCACGCTGTCGTTGACGTGGACCACCTTCAGGCGTGCCAGCCCCACGACGGCGTCGAACTCGGCCATCGTCGCGGCGTAGGTCTCGGGCGTGCGCAGGTCGTAGCCGGCGGCGAAGACGTGGCAGGTGTCGAGGCAGACCCCCAACCGTTCCGATTGGGCGACGCCGTTGAGGATGGTGGCGAGGTGCTCGAAGCGGTGGCCCAGCGTCGTACCCTGGCCGGCGGTCGCCTCGACCAGCACGCGCACGGCGTACCCCGGACAGCGGGCGTGGGCCAGGTCGATGCCGTGAATGACGCGGGCCAGGCCGTACTCCTCGCCGCTGCCGACGTGCGCGCCGGGGTGCATCACGAGGTAGTCGATGCCGAGGGCTTCCGCCCGCTCGATCTCGACGGCGAAGGCCTCGACGCTCTTGGCGAACAGCGCGTCGTCCTTCGCCGCGAGGTTGATGAGGTACGAGTCGTGGGCGGTGACCGACTCCGCGTTGGCCCGCTTGACCGCGGCGCGGAAGTCGCGCACGTCGTCGGACGTGAGCGGCTTGGCGGCCCACTGGGCGGCGCTCTTCGTGAAGAGCTGGAAGGTCGCGCAGCCGAGTTCGCGGCAGGTCTCCGCGGCCTTCGACAGGCCGCCGGCGATCGAGAAGTGGGCACCGAACGGCGGCATCGCGGCGGGTCTCGCGGGTCAGGGGCCGGCAGTGTAAGCCCCCGGCCCGCCGCTTGCCAACCCGAGTCGGCGCGGCGGACGACTTATTGCATCTTCTTCAAGATGTCGGCGATCATCGCCGGGTCGAGCGGCGAATTCAGTTGCGGCTCCGGCTCCAGGTCCGGCACCGGCGCGCCGTAACCCTCCGGCAGCGGCTCGAACTTGCACTCCTGGCCGTCCTCGGGGTGCGGGCCGTTCCAGATCTTGCCGGCCGTGCCGTAGTCCTCGGTGCTGAACTGGTACAGCTTCAGGTGCAGGCCGGCGTCCTCGTGGGCCTTGGCCTCGGGGAACTTCTTGTTGCTGATGTCCGGGATCGGCAACAGCTTGCCGACATCGACGCCGGTCAGCTTCTCGAGCGCCTTGGCGTAGGCCACGATGTGGACGCCGCCGCGCACCAAGAGGTAGCCCACCATCGCGCGGGCGCAGGGGTCGGTCACCATCTCGTAGGCGCGGATCTTGTTGGCCCGCGCCCCGCACTCCAGGAAGAAGTTGTGCAGCAGGTCGGCCTTCAGGTTGCCGCTGCTGTACACGAAACTGCCGTTCCAGTAGTTGCCCATCGAGTCCGTCGGCAGCGCCTGCTGGCCGCTGGCGAGGGTGTGGTAGCTGTTGCGGAAGTTGGCCGCGTCGGCGAGGGGGCCGCTGACGGGGTTCGGGTCGCGCTTGGTCACGCCCGTCAGCAGCATGTTAATGCAATACGACACCAACTCGATGTGGCCGTACTCCTCGGTGGCGATGTTGGCGATCAGGTCGTAGAAGGGTCGCAGTTGGCTTCGGCCGCGGAAGTTGAACGACTGGAAGGTGTAGTTCATCAACGTCGACATCTCGCCGAACTTGCCGCCGAGCAGTTCCTGGATCGCCGCGGCGTCGTTGGCCGAGGGGTTCTTCGGCTTCGGCAACTCGGTCTGGAGGCGGTCCATGCGCAGAATCATTCGCAAACTCCTGGGGTGTCGCTCGAATTGAGCGTGAATTTTCGGTGCAAGTGTCAGGCCACGCGGTGGCGCGAAGGCCGCGCCGCGAGTGACCCCCCGTCGAAGAAACCCAACGACCGCGGCCCGCCGAGAGGTTTCGGCGGGCCGCGGCGTTTTTCACGGGGGCGCGAGCTAGTCGTCGCGGTTGGCCTTCAAGCGGCGGTCGGTTTCGGGGTGCTTCACGGCCCCCTTGACGTGGCCGGTCTCCTCGTCACCCTCCTCGTCGTCGTCGGCCGACGACGAGCGCGACGACTTGCTCGACGACGAGCGGGATTGGCTGCTCCCGTTGCTCCCGGTCGTGGACGACTGCGTGCCGCCGTGCTGCTGCTGCTCGAGTTCCTCGCGCAGTTCGTGGATGCGGGTCTCGATTTCATTGAGTACCCGGACGGCCCGCGTCATGAGGCGCTTCTGGGCGGCCCCGCTTTGAACCCCGCCGCCCGGTGAGCCGCCCGCCTGGGACGTGCCGGCTTGGGTGCCGTTGCCCCCCTGGCTGGCCGACTTGCTGCCCTGGCTGCCCGTGCGGCCGCCGCCCTTGCCGCTCGACGAACCCGACTCGCCTTCGTCGTCCGAAGTCGACTGCCCGCGGCCCCGACCCGAGGTCGCCGTCGCCATCATGCCCTCGTCGTCGTCGTCCTTGTTGGCGCGGGAGGAACTGTTGCTCGCCATGCTGAAACTCCTAATTCGACTGGTCACTGGGAAAGTCCGTCCGCCACTTAGCGGCGGTGGACATCTGTGCAATGGGTGTGCCAAAAGCGGCTACTGCTCGGCCTTGGGGTTCGTCGTTCGCGTCACCGGGCCGTCGGGGTTGCCGCGCTTCTCGCGGGCACGCTTTTCGGCCTCGGCCATTGCAAGACGCTCCTCGCCGGTCGGCTCGGTGTCCAGTGGCGAACTGTCCGCGCCGCCGGCCGCCGCGTCGGTGCCGCGGGGGTGCGGGCCGTAGGGGGTCGCCGGCAGTTCCTTGCCCTCGTCGCTGTTCCGCGGGTCTTGGTCAATCGTGTACGGCATGGGGCGTCCTCGAAAAAGTTGGTCGTTCCGGTGCGTGAAAATGGGCTTGTGCTTGCCGCCGCGTGTCGGCCGCGGGCGACCCCCAGAAATGGAGAAGCCGGGGCGCGCGGTCGGCGCGCGTCCCGGCTCTCAGTGGACACCGACAACTACTTCTTGTCGCCCTTCTCGTCCTGGGCCTTCTTGACCATGTCGAGGTGCTCCTTGAGCGTCGGCAACGCCTTGGTCGCCAACGCCTTCAGGGCCGGGGCCTTGGCCATCTCGCTGGCCGCCGTGAACTCCTTGATGTCCGCCTCGTGGTCCTCGAGTTGGTCGTCGAGGTACGCCTTGTCGAACGCCGCCCCCTTCAGGGCCTTGAGGGTTTCGAGGGTCTTGGCGTGCTTGGCGTCGATCTTGGTGGCGACCTTCAGGCCGCCGGCGCTGGCGACCTTCTTCATCTCGGCGTTGAGCTTGGTGTGGTCCTTCAGCATCATCGTCGCGTGCTTCTTCACGTCCTCACTCTTGGCCATCTTGGTGGCGAGCGTGTGGACCTGGACTTCGTACAAGCCGCCCTCGGAGGCCTTCATCACGAACTCGGCGTCGTCGAAATCCTTGTCGCCCTTCGGGGCCTTCTTGTCCTGGGCGGTGGCGACCATCGCGAAGCCGCAAAGCAGGGCGGCGACGCCGAAGGCGGCGCGGGGGGAGCGAATCATAGGTGAGTCCTCAAAGGTGTGCAGGGGTGCCGGTCGTGCGGCGGGTCTGGGCGTCGCAATCGCCGTGCCGGAGCGCCGCGCGAGGGCGGGTCGCCCGCGCCCACGCGGACGACCCGCCAGTCGCTCTACTTCCCGTACGCCGCCTTCAGCGCGTCGGCGGCGACCTTGACCGCCTCCTTCGACTTGTCCACCACCGCGCCCATGCCGAAGAACTCGTGCGCCACGCCGGGGAACGTCCGCTGCGTCACGGCCACGCCGGCCGCCTTGAGCTTCGCGGCGTACAGCACGCCGTCGTCGAGCAGCGGGTCGATCTCGGCGTTGAGGATCGTCGCCGGGGGTAACTTGGCCAGGCTCTTGGCCTGCATCGGGAAGGCGACGGGGTTCATCGCGGCGCTCGGCTGGTTGCCGACGGAGTGCGCGAAGAACCACTTCATCATCGGCTTGTTCAGCGGCTTCGCGTCGGCGTTCTTGACGTACGACGGCGTGTCGAGGTTGTTGTTCGTCACCGGGTAGATCAGCACTTGGGCCAGCGGCAGTTGCAACCCCTTGTCGCGCGCGCGAATGGCCGTCACGGCCGCGAGGTTGCCGCCGGCGCTCTCGCCGGCGACGGCGACCTTCTTGGGGTCGCCGTTCATCGCCGCGGCGTTCTTGAGCACGAACTGGTAGCCGGCGAAGGCGTCGTCCGCGGCGGCCGGGAACGGGAACTCCGGGGCGTGCCGGTACTCTAGCGACACCACCACACAGCCCGCGGCGTTGCACAAGGCGCGGCACGACGAGTCGTAGGTGTCGAGGTCGGCGATGACCCAGCCGCCGCCGTGCCAGTACGCGAGCACGGGGAACGGGCCGTCGCCCTTGGGCGTGTAGACGCGCGCCGGCTGGTTGCCCGCCGCGGCGGGATACGTCAAGTCCTTGACGGAGCCGACGGCTTCGGGCGCGGCACTCTTGCCCTGCTTTTTCAACAGTGCCTTGACGGCGTCCGCTGGCGTCGGCTGCTGGCGGGCCTCCTGCGGCGTGCATTGCGGGATCGGCTTGCCGCCGAGCGCCGCGAGCTGGTCGAGGACCGCCTGCATCTGCGCGTCGGGCTTGCCGGTCATCTTGTCGTCGGCGCGGCCGGGAAGGGCGGCGGCGAACGTCAGGCCCGCGGCGAGGGCCAGGCGGGCGAGTGTCGAGCGGGTCATGGTGGGAATCCTGGGGGTGTCGGGGTCGGTCACGGGGTCAGGACGACCTTGATGCAGCCGTCCTTCTTGTCGCGGAAGGTCTTGTACAGCGCCGGGGCGTCGGCCAGCTTGGCGCGGTGCGTGATCACGCCCGACGGGTCGATCTCGCCCTTCAGGATGCGCTCCAGCAGCGGCTTGAGGTAGCGGTGGACGTGGGTCTGGCCCATCTTCAGGGTCAGGCCCTTGTTCATCGCCGCGCCCATCGGCACCTTGTCGAGCAGGCCGACGTAGACGCCGGGGATCGACACCGTGCCCGCCTTGCGGCAGGCGATGATCGCCTGGCGCAGCGCCGTCGGCCGGTCGGTCGCCAGGCCGATGGTCGTCTTCACCGCGTCCACGACCGCGCCGAGGCTGTCGCCGCCGTGGGCCTCCGCGCCGACCGCGTCGATGCAGCGGTCCGGGCCGCGGTTCTTGGTCATCTCCTGCAACTCGTCGAAGACGGCCTTCTTCGAGAAGTCGATCGTCTCCGCCTTGCCGTACTCCCGCGCCAGCTTGAGGCGCTCCGGCACGCGGTCAATCGCGATGACGCGGCCGGCCCCCAGCATCCACGCGCTGCGGATCGCGAACTGGCCGACGGGGCCGCAGCCCCAGACGGCGACCGTGTCGCCCGGCTCGATGCCGCAGTTCTCCGCGGCCATGTAGCCGGTGGGGAAGATGTCACTCAAGAACAGCACCTTCTCGTCGGGCACGCCGTCGGGGACTTTGCAGCCGCCCACGTCGGCGAACGGCACGCGGACGAACTCGGCCTGGCCGCCGGAGAAGCCGCCCATCATGTGCGAGTAGCCGAACATCCCCGAGGGCGAGTGGCCCATCGCCTCCTCGGCGACCTTGGCGTTCGGGTTCGAGTTGTCGCAGCACGAGTACAGCGTCTTCTGGCAGAAGAAGCAACTGCCGCAGGCCATCGTGAACGGCACGACGACGCGGTCGCCCTTCTTCAAGTTCGTGATCGCCTTGCCGGTCTCGACGACCTCGCCCATGAACTCGTGGCCGAGGATGTCGCCCGACTCCATCGTCGGCATGTAGCCGTCGAAGAGGTGCAGGTCGCTGCCGCAGATCGCCGTCGAGGTGACCTTCACGATCGCGTCGCGCGGGTCGAAGATCTTGGGGTCGGGCACCGTGTCCACCCGAACGTCGCCCTTGCCGTGCCAACACAAAGCCTTCATCGAAATACTCCGGGTCAAAGGGGAATCAACTTGGGGTTACGGCCGGGGCGCGACCGGCGTGCCATCGACCTTGACGCGAAACAACACGTAGGGCTTCTCGCGCTGGTCAGTGAAGTCGTGGAACTGCTTCTGGCGGTGGAGCTGGTTGGCCGTGAAGTAGAGGTAGCCGTCGGCCGCCAGTGACAGCGTGTCGGGCCAGAGCATCCGCGGGTCGTGGGCGATTGTCGTGTAGGTGCCGTCCGGGTCGCGGCGGACGACGGCGTTGTGCTCGTAGTCGGTGAGGTAGAGCCGGCCCTGGGCGTCGGACTCCAGGCCGTCGGAGGCGAACGGCCGCACCGGCAAGTCTTCGACCGCCTTGCCGACCTCGGCGTCCGGCGCGGCCCCGGCCAGCGCCTCGGTCGGCACGCGGTGCAGCCGGCGACTCGACAGCGGGCAGTAGTACAGGAACTTGCCGTCGGGCGAGATGGCGACCCCGTCGGCCCCGAAGCTCATCGACTGCCGCGGGCCGTCCTTCTGCTTGCGGGTGAGCAGCGGCTTGCCCTCGACGAACGGCAGGAAGCCCTTGTCGGCCTTCGTGGACGGGTGGTCGTGCAGCCGCCGCCGGCACTTGCCGCTGTCGAGGTCGATGACGACGACCGCGTTCGGCCCCTCGGTGCTGGAGTCGGTGACGTAAGCGGTGCCGGCCTTGCCGCGGGTCAGGTCGAAGCGCACGTCGTTGAGGTACGTCGTCGGCAACGCCACGTCGGCCGGGACGGCGATCGACTTCACGACCGTGTTGGTCGCCAGATCGACGCCGACGAGCTTCGCGCCGCCGGGGACAACCGGGCCGAACTCGACGGTCCCGGTGTCGAGCATCCAGAGCCGGTCGGCCGCATCGACGACGACACTCTGCACCGAGACCAGCGTCTCGGCCGGCTTCGCCTTGTCGTAAACGCTCAACGCAGCGTCGGGGTAGGCGGTCGCGACGCCGGCCTTGACCTCGGCGACGGTGAACGTGACCGCGTCGCCCCAGCGCGGGTAGTTGACGAAGACGCGGCCCGACTTCGACACGGCCACGCCCGTCGGCATCGGCCCACTGAACGTCGCCACGACTTCGAGCTTGCCGACGGGCCGCTCCCGCGCGAGTTCGGGGGGCGGCGGCTGCAAAAGCAACGCGGCGGCGAGGAAGAGCGGTCCCATGAGTCAGTCTCCGGTGGCGTCGGGGTCGTCCCTAAGCTCGGAGGTGACGCAAGATTTGTGCCGCACCCGACGCGCAAAGTCTGTGAAATCGGTACGCCCGCACACGCCGCCGCCGCCGCCCTGGGTCCGGGGGACGCGGCGCGGCGGCGCGGGTCGGTGGGTCGGACGCGGGTTAGCCGACGAAGACGCCTCCGGTGAAGCCGGGGAGCGTCTCCAAGGCGAACAACTCCGACGGCGTCGCGGACCCGATCGACTTGCCGGCGTACGCGGTGACGCGCGCGCCGACCCCGCCGCCCGAGCCGACCACGAGGTCGGCCCGGGTGTCGCCGTCGAGGTTCTTGGCCGCGACCCGGACGCCGCCGCGGCTAGTGGTGTCGCCGGCGAAGAAGTTGGCCAGCGGCACTTGTCGGTTGGCGAGCAACTGCTTGCCGGAGAACGCGGTCACGCGCGGGCCGCCGCCGGGGCCGCCGCCGGCGATCAACTCGGCGTAGCCGTCGCCGTCGAGGTCGCCGGCGGCGACGAAGGCCCCGTTGCGGAGGGTCTCCTCGAAGGCGAGGAAGTCGCCGAAGAGCTTGGGCGGGGTCGGCTGCCCCAGGGTCAGGCCGTTGAAGCCGGCGACGCGCGGCCCGCCGCCGAACCCGGCGGAGACGATCAGGTCGCCGACGCCGTCGCCGTTGAGGTCGGCCACGGCGGCCCGCGCCCCGCCGAGGAAGGCTTTGTCGTCGATGCCGAAGAAGTCGGCGAGTTGGCCGAACGGCTTGCCCGACTTGTTGCCGGCGAAGGCCCGCACGCGCGGCCCGCCGCCCTGGTCGGGGGTGACCACGAGGTCGGCGACGCCGTCGCCGTTGAGGTCGCCCGCGGTGACGTAGACGCCGCCGGTGAAGCCCGCCTCGAACGGGTCGATGGTGAAGAGTACCTTCTGCGTCGCGCCGTCGAGGACGACGACCTGCGTGGCGCGGCCCGGCCCCGTCCCGGCGACGAGATCGGCAACCCCGTCGCCGTTGAAGTCCGCCGCCGCCACGCGCACGCCGCCGGTGAAGTCGCCGAAGGGGGTGACCGCGAAGCGGACCGACTGGTCGGCGGCGTACAGCGTCGCCGTGGCGGTGGTGCCGGTGTCGGTGCCGACCGCGAGCTGCGGAGCGCTCAGGGGTGCCGGCGGGACGCCCGGCACCACGGGCACCACCGGCGGGACTCCCGGCACCACGGGGACTCCCGGCACCACCGGCGGGACGCCCGGCACGGCCGGCGGGATTCCCGGCACGGCGGGGACGACGGGCACGAAGGGCACGGCCGGGGCCGCCGTCCGGGTGATCGCCACGTCGTTGCCGTCGCCGGCCACGTAGCTGATCGTGAACGCCTCGCCGCGTGCCATGAGGGTCGCCCCCTCGGCCAGCCCCGCGAAGGTGCCGACGATCGGGTCGATGCCGTCGTTGGCCAGGATGACGAACGTCTGCGCCGTGGCGACCGCCGCGCCGACCAGGTGCGGGGTCAGCGTTGACCCGGTCAGGTTGACCGCGCCGGTCACGGCGAGCTTGTCGGCCGGGCCGCCGGCGGTGCCGGAGAGCAGCGGCTCGTAGGTCGCGGCCCCGAGGGTCAGGTTGCCGGTACTGAAGGTCACGGGGGCGGAGGCGACGAAGGACCCAGGGGCGACGGTGCCGCTCGTCGCGGTGAGCGCGCCGACGGTGCCGGCCCCGCCCACCGCGCCGCCGGCCAGCGCCACGGCGCTCCCCGGCTGGAGGCCGTCGATTTGCAGCAGGCCCGCGGCGACGGCGGTCGCGCCGGTGTAGGTGTTGGCCGCGGTGAGGGTCATCAGCCCCGGCCCCGACTTGACGAGGCCGCCGCCGGACACGACGGCGAAGACGGCGAGGTCGTAGGGCGACGGGCCGTCCGCCACGGTGAACGTGCGGCTCGCCGCGCCGAGCGCCAGGTTCCCGCGCAAGGTCGCCGGGCCGCCCGCGCCGCCGCCCTCCCCGGTGGCGACTACGTCCCCCAGAAGCGTCAAGGTGCCGGCCCCGGTCACCACGCCCGAGTTGGCGTCGAGCGTCAGGAGACCCAAGTCCTCCGGGAAGCCGTTCAGGTCGAGTTGGCCGTCGGAGCGGATGGTGACCGCGGCGGTGTTGGGGATCTCGAAGCCCCGCAGCAGCCGCACGATCGCGGTCCCGGCGACGTTGACGCCGTCGCCGATGACGAGGCGCAGCCCGAAGGCCCCGTTCGCGCCGCCGCCGTTGAGCGCGAGCACGCCGTCGGTCACGGTGGTCGTGCCGGTGTAGGTGTTGGAGACCGCGCCCGCGAGTTCGAGCGTCCCGGCCCCCGCCTTGACGAGGCCGCTGTCGGGGGTCGTCTCCGCCACGACCGCGGTGATGAGCAGGTCCGTGGCCGCCACGCCGTCGGGCACCGTCACGACCGGCGAGCCGGCGAGGGACAGCGTCCCCGGCCCCGAAATGGTGCTG
The DNA here is from genome assembly GCA_025352585.1 of Fimbriiglobus sp. Taxonomy (GTDB): domain Bacteria; phylum Planctomycetota; class Planctomycetia; order Gemmatales; family Gemmataceae; genus Fimbriiglobus. Next base: position 491 of record JANXTD010000274.1, on the reverse strand, counting down.
GCGGTCGCGGCCTCGACGGTCGTCACCGTGCCGCCGCTCAGGATGCCGAAGCTCGCGGTGGCCGCGATCGAAACGGTCCCGGCGTTGAGGGTCAGGGCGGTGACCGCCTCGACCGACCCCGCGACGACGTTGACCAGGCCGTCCCGGTCCACGGTGACCGACGCCAGGTCCGGGATCTCGTGACTCCCCTGGAGTCGCAGCACCGCCGACGACACCGCACCCGCCCCGTCGCCCACGACGATGGTACTGGAAAGCCCCGCGTCGGCGGTGCTCGTGGCCAACGCCAAGGTGCCGTCGGCGACCGTCGTCACCCCCGCGTACGTGTTCGGGACCGACGACGTGAGCGTGAGGGTGCTCGGCCCCAGTTTGCGGAAGCCCTGCGTGCCCGTGATCTGGCTGGCGACCGTCAGCGCCCCCGCGTCCACCGAGACGGGCACGGTCCCCCCCACGAGGTCCAGCGAACTGCCGGTGACGGTGTTGGTGCCGCGACT
>JANXTD010000472.1 GCA_025352585.1 Fimbriiglobus sp. | reverse complement strand
GTCGTCGATCTCTTGACGACGGCCAATCCCATCCACGCCCGCACGACCGCGGAGTACCTCGAAAAGCTCAACAAGGACCGGCAGGGGCGTGAGCGTAAGGTCACGCAGCAGGCCAAGGACATGGTGGACGAACTCGGCTACGCCGGCGACCCCGGCCTCGTCGTGGCGTCCGACGACTGGCACCCCGGCGTCATCGGCATCGTGGCGTCGAAGCTCGTCGAGCACTTCGGCAAGCCGGCGCTGGTCATCGCCACCAATGACGCGACCGGCCTCGGCAGCGGCTCCGGCCGGAGCGTCGGCGGACTGCCGCTGCACCTGGCCCTCGAAGCCTGCACCGGGAGTTTGCAGAGCCACGGCGGGCACGCCGCCGCCGCCGGCTTCAAGGTGCTGATCCCCGACATCGACGAGTTACGCACCAAGTTCAACGACTACGTCCGCGCCAACTTCGACGGCCAGCCGCCGACGCCGCGGCTCAAGCTCGAAGTCGAGGTGCCGCTGTCGGCGTTGACCTTCGGGCTGCTCAACGAACTCGACAAGCTCGAACCGTACGGCATGGAGAACACGCGGCCGAAGTTCCTGGCGAGCGGCCTGAAGGTCGAGGGGACGCCGCGGAAGATGGGCATCGAGGAGCGGCACCTGTCGTTCCGCGTCCGGCAGGGCACCACGCTGATGCGGGCCGTCGCCTTCGGCATGGGCGACCGCTTCGACGAGTTGATGAGCGAAGGCGGCAACTGCTGCGTCGCGTTCACGCCGAAGATCAACGAGTTCAACGGCCAGCGGTCGATCGAACTCGACGTCATCGACTTCCGCGCGGGCACCGACGCGGAGCTGAGCTGACTAAATCCCCCGCAGGCGGGACAGGGTCTCGGCGTGCAGCACGCCGTTGGTGGCGACCATGCCGCGGCGCTGCACACTGCCCTTGCCGCCGTAAGTCACCGGGCCGCCGTCGAAGAGCGTCACGGTCCCGCCGGCCTCGCTGACGAGGATTTCGCCGGCGCAGATGTCCCAGTCGTGGAAGTTGAGGTAGTCGTTGACGTACAGGTCGGCCTCGCCGCGCGCCACCAGCGCGAGCTTCACGCCGGCCGAGTACATCTCCGCCAGCCGCGCCGGCATCAACGCCGTCACGACGGCCTTCGGCGGTGCCCCGCGCTTGGAGTGGCTTTGCGTCAACACCGCCTGCGCGAGGTCAGTCGTCGCCGTGACTCGGCAGCGAACGGGGTCGCCGCCGCCGGTGACAACGTAGCAGCCCTGCCCCTCGACGGCGTAGGTCACGCGGTCGGCGACCGGCTCGACGACGACGCCCAGCACCACGCGGTCGCCGCGCGTCAGGCCGACCATGATCGAGAACTCGCCGTTCTTCATGGCGAAGCCGCGACTGCCGTCGATCGGGTCGACGACCCAGGTGTGCGGGTCGCCGGTCGGCGGGTTCTCGGCGGCCGGTGTCTTCTCCTCAGCGACGACGCCGTAGGTCGGGAACTTGGCGCGCAGGTGGTTCAGGATGATCTCCTGCGCCCCGTGATCGACGTGCGTCGAGATCGTCGCCGCGGCGTTCGGGATCGGCGTGAAGTCGGCGTACTCGCGGCTCACGTAGTCGCCCGCGACCTTGGCCGCAGCCAGAGCTTCGCGCAGTTCGTCGGCGTAGTCGGTCGGCATACTTACTCTTTCGGGAGGGCGAAGTCGGCGAGGTAAAGCTGCGTCGGCGACCGGCCGTCGCGCGAGCTGGTCCACATCAGCTTCTTGAAGTCCGGGCTGAACACCGGCAGCACGTCCTGCCCCGGCGCGAACGTCAGCCGCGTCTGCTTGCCGGTGTCGATGTCCATCCAGTAGAGGTCGTAGTTCGGCCGCTTCGACTCGTCGGAGTGGTCGGCCGCCGTGTAGATGATGTGCTTGCCGTCCTTGTACCAGAACGGTGCCCAATACACCCACTTGTCGTTGTCCGTCAACGCCTTTTCACCAGTGCCGTCGGCGTTGACGACGTACAGTTGCAGCCGGTCTTTCTCCTTGCGGTCGCTGCGGAAAATGACCTTGGTGCCATCGGGCGAGAAGAACGGCCCGCCGTTGTAGCAGTTCTTCGCCGTCGTGATCTCCTTCACGTCGGTGCCGTCCGCATTCATCGTGCAAATCTGGACGTTGCCCGCGCTGCCTCGGCTGAAAACGATACGCTTGCCGTCGGCGGAGTAACTGCCCTCGGCCGTGTAGGTCGTCGAGTCCGGCGTCAGGCACTTCAACTTGTCGGCGGCCAGGTCGTACTCGTAGATCTTCATGAAGCGGTCGAAGTCCCACGAGTAGCGCCGGCGTGCCCCGGTCTTGGCGTCCTCCGCGCGCTTCGCAATTTCGTCGTCCTGGTGCTTCTTGAACTCCGGGTCTTCGTGGCTGCTGGCGTAGATGAGCTTCTTGCCGTCGGGGCTAAAGTACGCGCAGGTGGTGCGGCCGTTGCCGGGGCTAACGCGGCGGAACGCCCCGGTGGCGAGGTCTTGCGAGAAGATTTGGTAGAACGGGTTGGCGTCCCCCTTCACCTCGGCCTGGTAGACGATCGTCTTGCCGTCCGGGGCGAAGTACCCTTCCCCGGCCCGTGCGAAGTCCTTCGTCACTTGCGTGATGTTGGTCAGGTAGGCCGCCTCGGCGGCCTTCCAGTCGTCGGCCGCGGGCGGCTGGGTCAGCGTCGCCAAAGCGAAGAGCAGTGCGGTCACGGCGTGGCCTCAGGGGTGCGGTGTCAGGGGCGAGTCACTGGGCGTAGCGGGCGGCGATCTCCGCGGCGAAGACCTTGCGGACCTTGCGCTTGCCGATGCGGTCGATCAGACCCGGCAGCAGACGGTTGAAGAAGACGAGCATCCGGCCCTGCCGCGTCAGCGTCAGCTCGTCGCAGTCGGCGGCGAGCTGGTCGAGGGTCTTGGCCGCCACCGTCTCGGCCGTCATGCCGCGTAAGTGGTCGAGTTGCACGCGGGCCTTGCGTTCG
>JANXTD010000455.1 GCA_025352585.1 Fimbriiglobus sp. | reverse complement strand
CGGCGTTGCCCACCGGGATTTGCTACCGTCGCTTGCGCGTCCGGCTAACCAGACGAACAAGTCTCGCTCCCGCTCGCCCTACTCCACCAGCGGGAGCCACGAGGTCACGTCGAAGCGCGAGTGGGGGTTCGCCTCGACGCTGTCGGCGGCCTCGGTGTACGCCTCCCAGCACGGCTCCAGCAGGCGGAACAGGTCGGCCGTCCGCAGGCAGCCTTGCTCGCGCACGAACAGCAAGTCGGTGTCGGTGCCGCGGACGGGGACGGTCGTGACGCCCTTCACCGACGCCCGCACCTCGTCGGAGTAGGCCTGGCCGGCCTCGGTGTCGGGGACCATCACGAAGGTCTTCTCGTCGATCGCCGGGCCGCTCGCCAGCGGGGCGGCGGCGCGGACGTAGCTGGCGATGCGCCGCGCCAGTTCGCCGGGGCCGCCGCCGGCCGCGGAGAGTTCGACCGCCGTCACGTCCTCGCCCGGCATCAGGTTCGTCAAGAAAGCAGTCGCCTGCTCGACCAGCGGGGCCGCCAACGCGACCACCAAATCGGTAGACCCGCGCGCCAGGCCGGTCAGGCCGCCGCGCGGCTCGACGACCAGCCGCGTCAGGATCAGTTCGAGCCGGGCGTGGTCCGTCGCCCCCAGGACGCCCAGCATCTCCGCGGCGGAGCGGTCGAGGTGGTCCGCGCCGTGCGGCAACACCACGCGCATCGTGTTCGACTCTTGCAGCGTCGTCTGCAACTGCTCCTCGGTGTCCTGGAGGGCCTGCGCCCCGGTCGGCGGGGTGAAGTTGCCGTTGGGCGTCAGGCCGATCGTCGCCTCCATCACGCCGGCGAGGTCGGTCAGCCGCTCGCGGGTCAGCGCCAGGTCGCGCAGGCGGTCCTCGAAAGTCAGCCGCAGCCGGCAGTAGAACTGGTGCGCGGCTTGCGCCAAGTCTTCCTTGAGCCGCAGGTCGGTGAAGGCCTTGATGCGGTCGGCGACGTTGCGGAGCGCCCGCGCGGCCCGGTTGCCGAAGAGGTTGAAGGCGATGCCCTCGTCGAGCCCCTGGCAGCCCTCGAGTGCCGATGTGACGGCGTTGAGCAGCTTGGCGCGCGGCCCCTCGGCGGCCCGCAACTGCGCCTCCATCGCGCTCGCGGCGGCGGCACAAGCGGCGACCACCTGCGCCGCGACCTGCTCGGCCACGGCCAGCCGCGCGCCGGGGGTCTCGAAGAGCGGGTGGAGCAGCTCAGTCAACTCGTTCTGCCAGGCGTCGGCGGCGCGCTTCAGGCCCGCGTCGAGCGAGCGGCTCAGCCGGCCGCGGCGGAACGGGCTGTCGGCGTCGGTCGTCGGGTCGAGGCCGACCAGGTCGCGGCACTGGTCCCACGCCGCGACCGCCCAGCTCTGCGGGTCGATCCGCCGCGCCGCGTTCTCCGCGTAGCCGCCCAGGCTGTTGCGCCAGGCCCGCGTCGCCTCGGCCGGGTTGCCGTCGGTGCCGGACGCCGACTCCTCGGCGAGGAAGCGCTGCACCTCGTCGGGCGTCAGCCGGCCGTCGTCGAGGATCACCCGCATCACGCGCTCGGCCTCCTCCGGCAACTCGACGCGGCCGAACGCGCTCCAGTTGCGCAGCAGCCGGGCGCACACTTGCCGCGCGGCCGAGCGCATCAGCAGGCCGCGCGGGTACCAGACGCCGAAGGTGCCGAAGCCGCGGAACGGCGTGCGGCCGACCGGCGGGCGGCCGCGGCGAATCTTGTCCAGCCCCGTGCCCAACGGCGTCGTGAGGTCGTGCGTGACGTAGCCGGCCAGGTGGGCGACACAGTCCCGGAACGCCTCGACGGTGCGCGTCTCCATCGGCAGCAGGTAGGTCGCGTGGAACGGCAGGCCCTTGGCCTCGACGCTCGGGCCGTCGGGGCCGCCGTACTGCGCCGAGAACTTGACCTCCGGGTCGGCGAAGTGGTTCAACTCGGTCAGCGTGGCGAAGACGTTGGCCTGCTCCTCCGGCGGCGACGAGGCGTCCTCGGGGGCACCGGTGAACACGAAGGCCGTGACCGTCGCGTCCGGGATGTTGAAGCGCTCCAGCGTGCGGCGCACGGCGTGGCCCACGTCGAGCAGCATCCCCGACGTGCCGCCGGACGCGCTCGCGAAGATGTAGACGCTCGGGACTTTGGTGCGCACGGCGAGGCCGGTCTGGTCGGCCGACTGGCTGACCGCCTCGGGGTGCGTCGCGATCTGGATTTCCTGGCGGAGCCGCGTCACGAAGCGCAGGTAGTGGTCGGCGAAGGCGAGCCGGCCCAGCGCGCGCGAGCCGTCCACTCGCAGGCTGCGCGGGATGGCGTACAACTTCTCGCGCGGCAGCCAGTCGAGCAGTTGGTCGAGTTGCCGGCGGCGGTAGCCGGTCACCGCCTGGAGCGGGGCGAGGAAGGTGTGCTCGGGCAGCAGCGCGCCGTCGCCGCCGGGGCTAGTCTTGCGCTCGCCCTCGGGGTCGGCGTCGACGTGCAGGAAGCGGAAGCAGGGCACTTGCGACGGCTCGCCGACGCGGTCGAGCAGCCGGCCGCGGATCTGCGTGAGCGCCCGGCGGCCGAAGCTGCCGATGCCGATCAGGATCGCCGGCCGCAGCACGCCCTCCTCGGGGCGGAAGCTCACCGACATCGTCATCGACTGGTGCAGCGTCGGCGGCAGGCGGTCGAGCAACCCGGCCGGGATCGTCAGCGGGGTCTTGCGCTGGAGCGTCGGGACGGGCACGCTCGTGGTGCCGGTGCCGACGGCCACGTCCGGCGTCGTGGCCGGCCGGCCGGCGCGGGCCGCGCTGGTCGTCGGCGTCGCCCCGGACTGCACGTCGGCCCGCAGGGTCGCCCCGCCCAGCGCCCGCACGAACGCCACGCACGACGGGAACCGCCCCTCGGGGTCCTTCGACAAGGCCCGCGCCACCGCCGGCCGGTCGCCCTCCGGCAGCGCCGACAGGTCGGGGGCCTCGGTCATGTGCTGCATCGCGAGCTGGCGGATGTTCTTACCGTTGAACGGCCGCCGCCCGGTCAGGAGTTCGACGTAGACGATGGCCAAACTGTACTGGTCGGAGTGCTTCGAGATCTTGTTGGTGAACGTCTCGGGGGCGGCGTAGACCGGCGTGATGCCGCCCATGAGGCCCGACGAACTCTGGCGCTCGAGGTGCTTGACCAGCCCGAAGTCGGCGACCTTGACGCGCTCGCCGATGAGGAACAGGTTCTTCGGCTTCACGTCGAGGTGCTGGAGGTTGTGCTTCTCGATGAGGTGGTCAAGCCCCTCGGCGGAGTCGGTGAGGAAGCCCAGCAGTTGCTCGCGCGGCAGGCCGAAGTGCCCGAGCGCCTGGCGCTCTTGCAGCAGGTCGTGCAGGCTCTTGTCGGCGAGTTCCATGACGATGAGCAGCTCGCCGCTGACCACGTCGATGCGCTCCATCGACAGCACGAACGGGTGGCGGACCGCCTTGACGCGGTCCATCGCCTTGAACTCCTGGGCGGCCTTGGCCGAGTCGTCGTCCAGGGAGTTCATGTTGCCGTAGACGAATTTGATGGCCTTGTGGATGCCGCCGGGGGCGACGCACTTCCAGACCTCGCCGAAGCCGCCGGTCCCCAGCGGGGCCACCAGCACGTACCCAGGGAGTGGCTCCGTATCCGGCTCGCGCAACCAATTCATGGGTTCACCGCAACATCGAGGACTCGGCGAGGCACGCAAGGCGCGGAAGCGTAGGTCACGCCGGGGGCGGTGCGGGGGAAAATCGGACGCTCGGGCGCGGAATGCCGGCCGTGTGTCGGGAAAACCACCGCGTGACGAGTACAGAATGCACAGTGCAGAATGAACAGTGCAGAGTGCAGAATGAAAGCGGCGGAAACCCGAACGCCGTCTTGAGTCTTTGCCCGGATTCTGCACTCTGCACTGTGCATTCTGCACTCCTTCCGATCGGACGCCGCCATGCCCGCCCCCGCCGCCTCACCGCTCACTCACGTCGCGCGGGCCTTCGCCTGGAACCTCGGCAAGGTCACGCCGTCGCCCGCGGAGTCGGAATCGCTGGCCGCCGCGGGCGTCACCGACCCCACGGCGCAGCGCTACGCCGCCTGGCGGCGCAGCCTCCTCGGCGTCGCGCTGGCGGCGACGACCGTGGCGTTCGCGCTGGCCGCGCTCGACCTCGTGCGGGGCGGCCTCGGCGAGTTCACGAAGCTGGGCGTCGGCCTCGAACTGGCGTGGCTGGCCGCGACCGCGGCGCTGCCGGTCGCCTGCGCGACGGGCGTGCTGTCGTGGACCCGGCCCGGCCGCGGGGCAGGCCTGCTCGCGGCGGCGTGGGCGGCGGCGTTCGTGCTGCCGTTCGTCTACGCCCTGCTGCCGGTGAGCGCCATCTACCACGTCGGCGCGGCCCACCCGCCGGTCCCGGCGGCCGTGGCGACGGTGGCCAAGGCGGCGATGCCGGCCGACGACGACGGCGACGACTCGGAGACCGACGCGCCGGCGCTGGCGGCGGTCCTCGACCCGGCGGCGCTCGAGAAGCTCGAAGCGATGCAGGAACTCGCCGTCGAGTTCGTGATGTCCGGCGGCGGCTACCTGCTGCTGCTGCCGGCGGTCCTGTCGCTGATCCCCGGTGCCGTGAACGGCTGCCTGCGCGTCAAGGCGCTGCTGCCGGCGGCGCAACTGCCCGGCTGGCTGCTCGTGTGCGCCGCCCCGGCGTTCCTGCTCTTCTGGGCCGTGATCCTGGTGGTGGTCAACCACGCCGCGCGCAGCCCGCTGCTGGTCTTCGGCGTGCTGCTGTGGGCCGGCGCGCCGATCTGGTACTCGTTGCGTGGCCGCGTCTTCGTGCGGTCCCAACTCAGTGTCACAGACACGGCCAAGATCGGCGGCGTCAAGCGGCTCGTGCTGCTCACGACGCTGCTCGGCGTCGGCCTGCTGCTCGGATTCGTGCTGACGGCCAAGGTGGCGGGGCTCAAAGTCGTCGGCTTCGAGCGCGCCAAGGCGGTCACGACCAAGATCGAGGAACTCGGCGAGGACGACGAGGTGAGCGTCGAGGACGTGCAAGTCGCGCTCGCGGAGTCGAAGTCGTTCGTCTACGCCTTCGACCTGTCGGTGTGGCGGGCCGCGGTGGACTTCCTGGCCAAGCTGCTCGTCGTGACCGCGGTGTTCGCCGACCTCGTGCTGCGGGCGACCGTCGCCGCGTGGCGCAACGACCGCGCCCTGCGGGCGAGCGCCGGGGCCGCCGACTACGACGCCACCGCCGCGGCGACGGAGCGGCTGTTCGGCGCGCCTGGCTCACCGGTACAATGACCCCATGAACCCACTCGCCTCGCCGCTGTCCCGCCTGCGCCTCGTCGGCTTCGTCGAGGGCTGGTCGTTCCTCGTGCTGCTGCTCGTTGCCATGCCGCTGAAGTACGCGCTCGACCTACCCACGCCGGTCAAGGTCGTCGGCTCCGCCCACGGCGGGCTGTTCGTCCTCTACGGACTTGCTGTCTTGGAGGTCGCGGCGCGGCGCAACTTCGGCGGCGCGTTGCGGACGCTCGGCTTCGTCGCCGCGGCGGCGGTGGCGTCGGTCGTGCCGCTGGGGACGTTCGCGCTCGACCGCGGGTTGCGCCGGCTCCAGGCCCACGACGCCACGCGACTTGCGGGAATCGGCTGAACGAACGGCCGGCCGTCGGCTAGGATTGCCTCCATCCTCAACCGTACGGCCACCGCCCTTCCCCCAGGCGCACCCCATGTCCAAAGACCGTCAAGTCCTGTCGCTGATCCTCGGCGGCGGGCGCGGCTCCCGGCTCTACCCACTGACGAAACTCCGCGCCAAGCCGGCCGTGCCCGTCGCCGGCAAATACCGCCTCATCGACATCCCCATCTCCAACTGCATCAACAGCGGCCTCACCCGCATCTACGTGTTGACGCAATTCTTGAGTGTGAGCCTGCACCGGCACATCAACAACACCTACAAGTTCGACATGTTCGGCTCGTCGTTCGTCGAGGTGCTCGCGGCGATGCAGACCTACGAGGCGTCCGACTGGTACCAGGGCACCGCCGACGCCGTGCGGCAGAACTCGCTGT
>JANXTD010000399.1 GCA_025352585.1 Fimbriiglobus sp. | reverse complement strand
GGCCGCGACCTGCTGGCACGCCGGGCAGACGCCGCACGCGGTCAGCGCGGCCGGGGGGTTCTCGCACAACAACGCCTTGGCGAACTCGGTGGCGAACAGCGTCTTGCCGACGCCCGACGGCCCGGCGAGCAGGAAGGCGTGCCCCAGCCGGCCGCGGGCGTTGGCGGCGTCGAGTTGCCGACGCAAGTCGTCGTGGCCGCGAATGCTCTCCCAGCTCATGCGCCGACCCCCGGCCAGCCGAACGCACGCAGTGTTTCGCCCACGGCTGATCGCACGGCGGTGGCCACCGTGTCGGCGTCGGGCGTGGCGTCGATCACGCGAATCGCGGCGGGGTTGGCCTTCGCCTCGGCGAGGAAGCCGGCCCGTACGGCGGCGTGGTACTCGACGCCGCGGGCCTCGATGCGATCGGCCTTGCCACTGCGCCGGTCGCGGGCCAGTTCCAGCGGCAGGTCGAAGACGAGCGACAGGTCGGGCACGACGCCGGCGGTGGCGAAGTGGCCGACGGCCCACAACTCCGCGGGGTCAAGCCCGCCGGCGTGGCCTTGATACACGACGTTGGCGAGCAAGTAGCGGTCGGAGACGACGACCTCGACGCGGTCCAGCGCCGGCCGGATGACGCGCTCGACTAACTCCGCCCGACTCGCCATGAACAGCAGCGCCTCGGCCCGCGTGCCCATCGCGATTGTGCGGCCGAACAGGAGCAGTTCCCGCAGCTTGACGCCCAACTCGGTGCCGCCGGGGTCGATCGCCTCGGTCGTCGGAACCCCCGCGGCCCGCAAGCTCTCGACGAGCCGGCGGAACTGCGTCGATTTGCCGCTGCCGTCGAGGCCGTCGAGCGAGAGGAACAGGCTGCGGGGCATCGCGTCAGCCCCCAGGTGTGGCGTCACTCAAAACGCCCTCGGCCGTCGGGACCATGTCGCCGGCGTGGTAGCTCGACCGCACGAACGGCCCGGCCGTCACTCGGCGGAAGCCCATCAGCCGGGCGCGGGCGGCGATGTCGTCGAACTCCTCCGGCGGCAGGAACCGCGCGACGGGGATGTGCTTGAGCGTCGGCGCGAGGTACTGGCCGAGGGTCAGCACGTCGCAGTCGATGCCGCGCAAGTCGGCCAGCACGTCGAAGAGTTCGCCGACCGTCTCGCCGATGCCGAGCATCAGCCCCGCCTTGGTCACGAGTTTCGGCGATCGCTGCTTGACGCGCTCCAGCAGGTCGAGGCTGCGGCGGTAGTCGGCGCGGCCGCGGACCTTGCGGTACAGCCGCGGCACCGTTTCGAGGTTGTGGTTGAAGACTTCCGGGGCCGCGTCGGTGACCGCATCGATGGCCGCGAGGTTGCCGCCGAAGTCGGGCGTCAGCACTTCGACCGCCGCCCCGGTCAACTCACGCACGGCGCGGATGCACTGCACGAAGTGGTCGGCCCCGCCGTCGGGCAGGTCGTCGCGGGTGACCGACGTGATGACGACGTGCTTCAGCCCCAAGCGGCGGGCCGCCTCGGCGACGCGAGCCGGCTCGTCGAGTTCGAGCGCCTCGGGCGTCCCCTTGGGCACGCTACAGAAGCCGCAGGGGCGAGTGCAGAGGTTGCCCATGATCATGAACGTGGCGGCGCGACGCGACCAGCACTCGGGCCGGTTGGGGCACTTCGCGCTCTCGCAGACCGTCACGAGTTTGAGGTCGTCGATGAGCGTCTGCGTGAAGAAGTTGGCGTTGCCGGCCGGCAGTGTCCGCTTGAGCCACGGCGGCAGGCGGCGCGGCACTTCGGCGGGGACCGGGGGTTCGGCGAGCAGGGTCAGGGGCGAGCGCATTCAGTTCTCCGGGTCGCGGCGTCTCCCCTATCCTATTCCGCACGCCGCCGCGTTGACACTCGGGTTTCCGGCCGCGGCCCGCCGCACCCCCACCGGAGTTCTACTTGCAACGGTCGCTGCGCTACCTGCCCGAGTTCCTGGCCGTCGCCGTGACGCTGCTCAACGCGGTCAAGCCGGCCGTCGTGGACGACACGGCGTACCTACTCTTCGCCCGGCACCTCGCCGCCGACCCGCTGCACCCCTACGCCTTCGAGCTGTTCTGGAACGACGCCCCGCAGCCGGCGATGGAGATCCTGCTGCCGCCGGTCGTGCCGCTCTGGCTGGCGACCGGCATGACGCTCTTCGGCGAGAACCTCGTCGCGCTCAAGCTGTGGTTGCTGCCGTTCGTCTGGTTGTTTACCCGCGCCGTCTGGTCACTGTTGGGCGAGTTCGCGCCGAGCGAACGGTTGCGTGGCACGGTCTTGTTCGCCTTCTCGCCGGCGATTCTGCCGCTGATCAGCGTGATGATCGACATCCCCGCCGTCGCCTGCGGTCTCGCCGCGACGGCCTGCCTGGTCCACGCGCACCGCACGGAGCGCTGGGGCTGGCTCGGCGCGGCGGTCGTCCTCGGGGCGGCGGCCGCGCAGGCGAAGTACACGATGATTGTGCTGCCGGCGGTCTGGTGCTGGTACGGCCTCACGCACCGCACTTTCGCCAAGTCGCTGGCCGTGAGCGTCGGCGCGGTGACCCTGTTCGCGGCGTGGGAACTGTTCGTCGCGCGGCAGTGCGGCGAGAGCCACTTCCTGCACCACGTTTCCCGCCAGCAGCCGGGGGCGGGCGCGGGCGACTTCGCGGAAAAACTGGCGCACTACGTCGGCATGAAGGGCGCGCTCGTCTTGCCGCTGGTGTCGTGCCTGGGCGGGCTGGCGGCCGGGTGGGGACTCTACGCCGGGCCGGCCGTCGGCTTCCCGCGCCGCCTGGTGGACGCCACCGCACTGCTCGGTTCCGCCGGCCTCCTTGGGGTGCTGCTGCTGCCCGCGAAGTCGCAAGTCCTTCTGCCGACGCTAACCCTCCCGGCCGTCGTCTTCCTCGGCCTCGGCGGCGCGACCCTCGTCACAGTCGGTATCGCTGCGGCGAAACTCCTGCGGCAACGCGGCCCCGCGGCGTGGTTCCTGGTCGGCTGGCTGACGATCGAATTGGCCGGGTACTTCGTGCTGACGCCCTTCCCCGCCGCCCGCCGGGTCGTGATGCCGGCGGTCGCGCTCGGCTTCGTGGCCTGCGCCTGGGTCGGCCGCGCGGTGCTGCTGAACCCGATGGCGAAGCCGACCCGCGCGGCCCTCGCCTTCAGCCTGGCGACGGGCGTCGGCCTCTTCGCCCTCGACACCTGGGACGCGCGGGTCGAGCGGGACGCGGCGGACGCGGCCGTCGAGTCGATCTTGCCGCGGCCGAGCCAGCTCTGGACGCAGGGCCACTGGGGCTGGCAGTACGCGATGGACCGGGCGGGTGTTAAACTCGTCACGCCGGGCGTCTCGCGGTTGCGCAAGGGCGACTGGCTGATCCTGACGGGGCCGCCGGACGACGACAGCTTCACCCGGCCGTACCACGGCGCGGCGGTGTTCACGCTGGACCCCGAGCGGACGGTCTACATTCCGAGATACGACCGCGTCTGGGACGACCGACTCTCGGGGACGACGGTCCCGGCCCTCTACAGCGGCCGCTACCCGTTCGTCGGCCGCGACGGGCCACGCCTGGTCGTGAAAATTTACCGCGTCACGGCCGACTGGGTGCCCCAACCGCCCGCGCCGGCGACCGAGTCGCGTTAGCGGCGGTAGGCGCGGACGACCATCAGGCCGCCGGGGAGGCGGTGCGTCCAGACTTCTTCGCCGGCTGGGGTCACCTCGATCACGCGGTTGCTGCCCTCGCCGCTGTTGTTGCCCTCGACCATCAGCGTGTTGCCGTTGGGCAGGCGCTGCACGCTGCGGGCACTCATGACCGCGTGGGACCAGACGGCCTTCTTCTCCTTGAGGTCGTACTCGACGACTTTCTGCTGCTCGGTGAGGAGCACGCGGTTCTCGCCGGAGGTGACCATGTGCCCCTGGTAGGGCAGCAGGCCGGTCTTGACCTTGCGGTCGGGGAGTTCCTTGCCCGCCTTGTCGAGGACGATCAGGTGGTCGCGGTCCGTGGCCGTTAGAAGGAGTACGGCCGTCTCGCCGTCGGGCAGGCGGGTCGCGGCGATGATGTCGTGGTTGTTCGAGCGGTCGAACACGACCGGCTGGTCCGGCTTGTCGCGCTTCAGTTCCACCACGACGTTGCGGCAGACGACGACGAAGTCCCCGCCCGGCAGGACTTGCAGTTGGTGGGGCGGGCCGTAGATGCGCCGCGCGGCGTTGCCGGTGATCGCCTTCTGCGTCAGCAAGCGCCCGGCCGTGTCGCGCACCGAGACGCTGCTGATGTTGTTCTCGGCGACGGCGACGGTGCCGTCGGGGAGAACCTGGGCGTCGTGAGGGCTAGACAGGTTGGTCATGCGCCAGCGCTCCTTGAGGTCCGGGCCGAGTTCGGCGACGTAGCCGCTGCCGTTGCGGGGGTCCATGACGACGAGCAGCGTCTTGCCCTGGACGCGCGGGGCGTAGGTGACCTTGTCGAGGTCCAGAGTCGGCGAGGCCTTGGCCCACCACGCCTGCCAGGCGGCCTGCGCCGCCACGACGGCCGGCTTGGTCGCCCCGAAGGCCACCTTGGGGGCGTCGGCCCCGGCCAGGACCAGCAGCAAGTCTTCCGCCTGCCACAGCCGGCCGCGCGCCAGCTCGGGGAGCATCGCAAGGATCGCGCCGACGGCCTCCTTGTCGCGCGCCGTCACCGCCAGGGCCAGCGTCATGACGAACTTGGCGTCCGGGTCGGCCTCGGCGCGGGCCGCCTCGACGACTTTCGGGTAAGCGTCCGGCAGGCGGACCCGCAACTTCGCGTCGCCGCCCTCGATCAGCGCCGTCGCGGCGTAGACACGCTTCAGCGTCGAGCGGTCCTTTAAGCTCTCGACGAGGAAGGCGTCGGCCTTGCCGCCGACGGACGCCACCACGACGAGGGTCCGCTGGATCTCCTCGGCCGTCGCCTGGTCGTCGGCCTGCGGCAAGAAGCCGAGCAGCACGCGCGAGGTCCGGGGGTGCGGCACCTTGGCCAGCGCCCGCACGGCCGCGATGGCGATGCCGGCGTGCGGAACCTTCTCCAGGCGCTTCAGCACTTCGCCGGCGCGGTAGGCCAGCTCGAAGTTCGCGGCGTTGACGTTGGTCGGGTCGATGGCGGTCGCCTTGCGCAGCGGCCCGACGGCGGCGGGGCCGTACTTCTCGGCGTCGTCCATCGCCTTGAGCCGGTCGCCGAACGACTCGGCCCCGAGCCGGTCGATGACGGCCTGGATCGCGTTGGCATCGACATCGCTCAGCGTGCGGCGCTCGAAGTACGCCAGCAGCCCGTCGGCGTCGGCCGGCGCGATCTTGGCCGCCGCGAGCGCGACCGCGTCGGCCTTGATCGCGTCGAACGGCGCGGCCGCCTCGGCGTCGGGCACGAGGACCGGTGCCCTCCGCAAGACCAGCGGCTGCCTCACAACCTGGGCGAGGGTCGGCGGCGCGGCCGCGAGGAGGACAGTCGCCAGGCACAGCCAACGCAGCATGGTCGGACCCCAAGGGCTTTCGCTCGACGACACACTGCTATGGTATCGGCCCGCGTCGCAATCGGTAAAGGACGAAGTCGCCGTCGGCGTACTCAATCTCGAAGTTCGCCGACGCCGCGGGCCGACCGGCGGGTGTCACGACGTGCGTCACGCCCTCGGCAATCGCCTTCGCCAAGGTGCCGTCGGCGTCCCAGTCGCGCGACTCGGCGGCGGCCCGGCAGAACTTCAGCCGGCGGTCCCACTCCAGGACTTCGAGGTCGCGGTACGGGATCGCTTTGAAGTCGATGTACACCGCCGCGCGGGCGACGAGCCGGAAGCACTGGAAGTCGGCCGGAATAACGCGGCCGTCGAGTTTGGGTGCGGCGGCCGGCTTGAAGTCACTCGACAACGACCCGCTCCACCGCGCCGGCGGCCGCGGTATCTCGACCGGCAGCAAGTACACGTCGACGGGCTGCTTATGTGACCGCACATGATCGAGAAGCCCCGCCTCGTTGGGCCGAATCGCGTAGCCCTGCCGCGTCAGCGTCAGCCCCGCCCCAATCAAGGCACATCCGGCGATCTGCTGCATCGCAAGGCGAACCGTCCAGGGATGGTCGAGTCGCCGGCCGGCCAACGTCACGAGCCTCGTGAGGATGACGGCGGTCGCCAGCGGGATCAGGATGACCGACGAGCGCCAGGGGAACATCAGGGCCAGCGAGTCCATGCCTGTCAGAAGCTGGGCAACGGTCAGCAGCACCGAACCGATGACGAGCATCTGCAACACGGGGTAGAGCCGCGTGCCGCGAGTCAGGGCGACGCCGACGACGATGGCGACGAGTTGCAACGCCGTGACCGTGTCCAACCAGACGGCCGGGATGGCGTGGTGCGGGATGCGGACATGGACCAACAAGCTTTGGGCGTCCTCGTGGCTCTTAGAAGTCGTGCCGAAGTTTGAGACGACGTAATCGACCGTCGGCAGCACCAGCGCGGCGAAGAGTAAGCCGCACGCCAACGCCCGGCCGAGCCGCCGTTCCCGTGTGAGTGTTGCCAGGATGCCCAGGACGATCAGCCCCGCCGACAGCGCGTAAGTTGGGTGCAGCGTCAGCGCGATGGCGGCGCACGCCACCGCGACAAGGGGCTGGCCGCGCAAGAACTGGTGCATCGCGGCGATCAAGAACACGCCGAAGGCCGACGGCTGGAAGACGGGGCCGAGGACGTACTGTGCCGCCAGCCAGCCCTGCGCGTAGCACGGGTAGTCCCAGCCGAAAACGCGAAACGACGCGAAGCGTAACACCGCCGCGTGGGCCAGGAACAGTAACGCGGCGACGGCCCAGCGCGTGCGGGGTGTCAAGCGGTCGCCGGCGACGTGGGTGGCGATCCCCAGCAGGCTGACGAAGTAAAGGCCTTGCAGCAGGGCGTAGTAGACGGGAAACAGCCCCTCGCCGAGGTGCCGGGCGGTGAGCGTCACGAGCGCGTCGAAGACCGGCGTCGGGCTGAGTGTGTTCGCCAGCCAGTCGTCGCCGAGGTTGCCGTCGCCGACCGCGGCCAGGCCGTGCAGCAGGTACTGGTTTTGGTTCGAGTAGTACGGCGGGGCCTGCGTGTAACTCGACGCGAAGAGCACCGTCCAGGCCGTGAACGCCCCGACGGTCGTGGCGAGGCGACGGGCGCGGCCGGGGGGGATGGCTTCTGTCATGCGCCGCGGACCTTGCGCAACAGGGCCGCGTTGACCGGGTCGGGAAGGAACTTGCCGAGGTCGCCGCCGAACTTGGCGATCTGCCGCAGCAGCGAGCTGCTGACGTGCGAGAACTCCTCGTTGGCCATCAGGAACACCGTCTCGATGCCGGGGTCGAGGTGCAGGTTCATCAGCGACATCGTGAACTCGTACTCCATGTCGGAGAGCGTTCGCAGGCCGCGGACCATGATTTGCGCGCCGCACTGCCGGACGAATCGCACCGCCAGGCCGTCGAAGGTTCGGACCTCGACGTTGGGGTGGTCGCGGGTGACCTCGCGCACCAGGTCGGCGCGCTCGTCGGTGCCGAAGAGCGTCGCCTTGTCGGGGTTGACGCCGATGGCGACGATCAGCTTGTCGAAGAGCCGGCCGCCACGCGTGATCACGTCGAGGTGGCCGCGGTGGACGGGGTCGAAGGTGCCGGTGTAGACGGCGACCCGCGGGTTCAACTGGTCGATCATGCCTCACCCTCCCGGAAACGCCCGCGCGAACTCGCTGCCTCAGATAAGATGACCAGTGCGGGGCCGCGCGGGAAGGACGATGTCGCGGCCCGCCCGAAATTCCCGAAGGGACCGCCCGTGTTATTCGACAGCTCCCCGACGCCGCTCGACCTCAACTTCCGCGTCGCCGGCTTCCCCGTCCGCGTGACGCCGTGGTTCTGGCTGACGATGGCGCTGCTCGGCAGTTCCACGCTCCGGGACAGCGTCCTGGCCCTGGTCATGTGGGTCGTGGCCGGCTTCGTCTCGATCCTGGTCCACGAGCTGGGCCACTCGGTCTCGGCCCGCTGGTTCCGCGCCCCGTCGGTCATCGTGCTGACCACCTTCGGCGGCTACGCCCAATACTACGACCGCGCCCCGCCCTCGGGCTGGCGTCGGCTGCTCGTCTGCCTGATGGGGCCAATCGCCGGGTTCCTGCTGCTGGGGCTGGTCGTGGTCACGCACCTGTCCGTCGGCTGGATGGACTACCACCCGGTGCTCAGGTACTTCGGCACGTTCGTCTGCATCCAGTGCCTGTTCTGGGGGCTGTTCAACCTGCTGCCGATCTGGCCGATGGACGGCGGGCAGGCGCTGCGCGAAGTCTTCTACATCTGCGGGATGCGGCGCCCCGACCCGACGGTCCACACGGTGTCGCTCGCGTTCGTCGGCACCCTCATCGTCGTCGGCGTCGTGGCGATGGTCAACCCCCACCACTTCTTGCTTGAGTGGGTACCGATCGTCCCGGACCAGTTCATGCTGTTCTGGTTCGTCCTCATGGGCGTGCAGAACTGGCAAATGTTGCAAACGTACAACTCGCAACGCCGCTGGGGCGACGACGACGGCGAAGGCTGGCGGCGCTAGCACCGGCCGGCGTGCGACAAATCGACATTTGACCTCGGAGTGAAACGATGACTTGGTCCCGCGTGGTGATCGCCGTCGCGTCGGTGTGGCTGCTCCTCGCGGCGCGGCCGACGCGCGCCCAGCAGACCCCGGCCCCGGCCCCGCCGACGGAGCTGCGCGACTACGTTAAGCGGCCCGAGCCGGTCTTCGCCTGGAAGAAAGTTGCCACGGCCGAGACGCCGCAGGGGGCCGTCCACACGCTCGAAGTGACCTCGCAGACGTGGCAGGAGATCGTCTGGACGCACGGCCTGCAAGTCGTCGTGCCCAAGGGCGTCAAGCCGCAGGCGACGATGGTCTTGTGGAACCAGGGCGGCACGGCGTCGGCCGGAGGCGCGGTGCTGGCGTTGCAAATCGCCGAGCGCGTCCAGGCCCCCGTGGCGTTCCTGTACGGCGTGCCCAACCAGCCGCTCTTCGGCGGCAAGACGGAAGACGCCCTGATCGCCGAAACCTTCGTCAAGTACCTCGAAACCCAGGACGGCACCTGGCCGCTGCTGTTCCCGATGGTCAAGAGCGTCGTGAAGTCGATGGACGCGATCCAGGCGTTCGCCAAGGAGGAGTGGCAGTTCGACGTGACGCACTTCGTCGTCACCGGGGCGTCGAAGCGCGGCTGGACCAGCTGGCTGACCGCCGCCACCGGCGACCCGCGCGTCAAGGCCATCGCCCCGCTGGTGATCGACACCCTCGGCTTCGAGGCGCAGATGAAGAATCAAGTCGCGGCCTTCGGCAAGCCGAGTGCGATGATCGCCGACTACACCCGCGCCGGTCTCGTGCCGATCCCCGACTCCCCGGCGGCGCGCAAGCTCTGGGCGATGGTCGATCCGTGGGCCTACCGCGACCTCTTGACGCTGCCCAAGATGCTCGTCAACGGCACCAACGACCCGTACTGGCCGCTCGACGCCCTGAACAGCTACTGGGGCGACTTGCGTGGCCCCAAGGCGGTGGCGTACGTGCCGAACGCCGGGCACGACTTGCGCGAGGCCGACGCCTCGGGGTCGAAGCAACTCTTCCCGATGCGGGCCATCGACACGCTCGCGGCCTTCTGCAAGGGTCAAATCTTCGGCAAGCCGCTGCCGACGCTGACGTGGGAGTTCACCCCGGCCGGAGACGCGCTGAAGGCCAAGCCCGGCGGCAGCGTCAAGTCGGCGGGCCTCTGGACCGCGACGAGTGACACGCGCGACTTCCGGAAGTCGCACTGGACCAAGGCCGACGCCCCGGCCAAGGCGGACGCCGACGGCACCTATACGTTTGCGTTGCCCGCGGCCTCGGAGAAGTACACGGCGGCGTTCGGCGAGGTCGTCTTCGACTTCGAGGGCTTGCCGTTCCACGACTCGACGCAGATCCGCATCCTGACCCCGAAGAAGTGACCGGATGGCCTGGGACTTCGCGGCGGAACTCCGGCAGTTCGGCCCCCACGCCGGGGACCGGGTGCGCAACCTGTCGCACGCCAGGGCGTACTGCGCCCGCGTGACCCGCACGCACTACGAGAACTTCAGCGTCGCGTCGTGGCTGCTGCCGCGGCCGCTCGTGCCTCACTTCGAGGCGGTTTATGCGTACTGCCGCTGGGCCGACGACTTGGCCGACGAGACCGGCGGCGGCGCGCGGGCGCTGGCCCTGCTCGACTGGTGGCGCTTCGAGTTGCTCGACGCCTACGGCGGCCGGCCGTGGCACCCGGTCATGGTCGCGCTCCAGGCGACCGTCAAGGCCTTCGACATCCCGCCGGAGCCGCTGCTGAACTTGCTCGTCGCGTTCGCTCAGGACCAGCACGTCAAGGCGTACAGCACCTTTGCCCAACTGCGCGGCTACTGCGCGAACTCGGCCGACCCCGTCGGCCGGCTGGTGCTGCACCTCTTCGGCTGTGCGACCCCCGAGCGCGTCCAACTCTCGGACGAAATCTGCACCGGGCTGCAACTGGCGAACTTCTGCCAGGACGTGGCCCGCGACGCCGACCTCGGCCGCGTCTACCTGCCGGCGGAAGACCTGGCCCGCTTCGGCGTGGACGCCGCCGACTTCGCGAGTCGTCGCGTGACGCCGGGGTTCCTGGCGCTGATGGCGTTCGAGGTGAGGCGGGCACGCGGCTACTTCGACCGCGGCGCGCCGTTATTAGCGATGCTACCGCCGCCGGCGCGCCGCAACGTCGGCCTCTTCCTCGGCGGCGGCCGCGCGATTCTCGACGCCATCGAGCGTCAGGGGTTCGACGTGCTGACCTGCCGGCCGCGCGTCTCGAAGTTCGCGAAGGCGCGGCTGCTGGTGCGGTCGCTGGCGGAGTCGCTACGGTAGCGGATTCGGCGTCTGCGGCGGAGCCTCGATCACACTCGACCCGACGCCCTCCCCCGCCAGCCGCTGATGCAGTTCCTCGGCCTCGCCGCGCGTCAACGCCTCGGCGTCCGGCCGGCCCTCGGCGACGACGCGCCAGACGCGCGGGGCGGCCTCGCGGCGCAGCAGCCGGTCGAGGTCGGCCATCGCCACGACTACGGTCAGCCGGTCGCCGGCCGCGAGGCGGTGCCCGGACGGGACGCCGTCAAGCGCGAACGCCGGCTTGCCGGTGAGGCCCACCGGCGCGAAGCGGTAGTCGGTCGCCGCGACGCCGATCAGCGACTCGAAGCCGGCGGCGACGGTCAACTCGACGACGGCGTGCGGGGTGTCGCCGAGGGTGAAGAGCGTCAGCACGCGGTCGCCGTAAAGAGCCGCAGCGAAGGCCGGGGCGGCGAGCGCGGGGACCGCCAGGGCGAGCCTGATGTCGGCGGCGTCGCGGACCGCCTGGGCGAAGTCCTCGTCGGTGAGCCGCACCACCACGCGTTGCCGCGGGTTCACGTCGCGCACCAGCAGCGCGATCTCGAGGTTGACGAGTTCGGCGTCGGCACACGCGATCACCGCCCGCGCCGTGTCGCACTTCGCCTGCCGCAGCACCGCCGGCACCGCCGCGTCGCCGACGATGACCGGCGTGCCCATGCGCCGCACCGTGGGCACGTAGGGGTTGCGGTCGTCGCTCTCGACGGCGACGACGCTGTGGCCGAGCCGCGTCAATTCTTCGACGCAGCGGAAACCGAGGTTGCCCAGGCCGCACACGACGACGTGGCCGCCGTCGGGGATGCGGCGCACCTCGAACGCCCCGCCGAGCCGCAACCGCAGGAGGTATTGCGTCACGATGGCCGTGAAACTGGCGATGAGCGCGATGCCGGCGATCTTCAGCAAACTCAGGAAAACTTTGGCCCACTCCGGCCGGCCGTCGCCGTGCAAGTCGGCCCCCGTGGCGATGACACTCACCGCCTCATAAAAGCCGTCGCCCCAGGTGCTGCCCAGGCCGAAGCGGAACACCGCCGTGCTGCCGAGCAGCGTCAGCCCGACGGCCGCCAGCCCCAGCTTCACCGGCAGGTCGACCTCGGCGACGGTGCGGGCTACCGTACGGCCGAGCCGCCGCGCCCGGCCGGCCCAGCGCACGACTTCGTTGCCGTCGTCGCCCTCGTCGCCCGGCGACACGTCGGCGGTGAGGCCGCAGACGACCACGCCGTCGCCGACTTCGAGTCTCAAGTCGCCGGGGACTTCGCCCAGCCGGCGGACGGCCCCGTCCGCGTCGCGGTGGGCCAGCACCAGCCAGCGGCGCTGCCGGGCCACGTCGGCGAGCGTGCGGCCGGCCAGCGCCGACCCCGCCGGCACCGGCACCTCGGCGATCAGGTGCGCCCCTCCCTCCAGCGGGAACGCCCCGAGTTGGTCGCCGGTCAGCGCCGAGAGTACCAACAGCGGGGCGGTCAACGCCGACACCGACAGGGCCGTCGTGTTCTGCACGGCCGAGCCGAGGCGGGTGAGCAGGTTCTGGTTGAACATCCGCGCCACGACCCGGCACTTCGGGTTCAGGCTGCGGACCAGGAGCGCCGCGGAGATGTTGACGAGGTCTTCGCTGGTGACGATCACCACGCCGCGGGCCGTGGCGACGCCGGCGCGCTCGAGGCTCTCGCGCTTGCGGCAGTCGCCCGTCACGAACTCGACGCCGGCCGGCAGTTCGCCGGCCTTGGCGGGGACGTTGTCGAGGACGACGACCGGCACCCCGGCGACGCAGAGGAACTCGACTACCCGCCGGCCGACCTGGCCCAGCCCGCAAACGATGACCGGCGCTTCCAAGGCGAATCCCCCACGAAATGGACGCGGGACACGGCTTCGCGGATAATGTTACTACCGCGGCCACACGCCGGGGGATTCGCGGGGGGCCGGCATGGATTTGGACGACACCGTTTGCCTCTGCTTCCACGTCACCCGGCGGAAGCTCGTCAACTACGTGCGGCTCAACCAGCCCAAGGTGGCGAGCCAACTGTCGGAGTGCGGCAGCGC
>JANXTD010000392.1 GCA_025352585.1 Fimbriiglobus sp. | reverse complement strand
CGAGCAGCAGCGCCGGCGCGACCCGGCCCGGCAGCCCCGCGGCAACGCTTTGCGACACGAACTGCGTGCCGGCGTAACTCGCCTCGACGCCGCCGAGCCGCCGCAGGGCGCGCTCGCGGAGGCTGCCGCGCAGGGAGTCGCCGACGACGAGCGACCCCGTCAGCACGGCCGTCGCCAGCGCGACGCCGAGCATGACCGGCAGTTGCTGGCGGGCGTGGTAACGGACGTTCCGCAGGGGCAGCGTGCGGCGGGTGAGGAGCATGGGTGGCCGTCCGGGGGGTCAGCGGGCGGGGGCGGCGTCGAGGCGGCCGTCGTCCATGTCGAGGCGGGTGGCGAACATCTTCGCCAGGTCGGCGCTGTGCGTCACGACGACCAGGACGGTCTGCTGCTCGCGGTGCAGTTCGAGGAGCAGTTCGCCGACGAGCTGAGCGTTCTTGCGGTCGAGGTTGCCCGTCGGCTCGTCGGCGAGCAGCAGTTTCGGCTGGCGGATCAGCGCCCGCGCCACCGCGGCGCGTTGCCGCTCGCCGCCCGAGAGTTCGGCGGGGCGGTGGTCGAGGCGGTCTTGCAACCCGACGCGGGTGAGGAGTTGCCGCGCGCGGTCGCGGGTGGCGTCGTCGGCCGGCTCGCCCACGAGGGTCGGGATCAGTACATTTTCGAGGACGGTGCATTGCGGCAACAGGTGGTGGTCCTGGAAGACGAAGCCGATGCGGGCGTTGCGGAAGCCGGCCAAACCTGCCTCCGGGAGCGCGAACGGGTCAGTGCCGTCGAGTTCGACGCGGCCGGCCGTCGGCTTGTCGAGCGTGCCGAGGATGTGCAGCAGCGTGCTCTTGCCGCTGCCGGACGGCCCCATGATCGCCGCCGACTCCCCGGCCGCCAGGATCAGCTTCACGCCGCGCAGCACCGGCATGTCGCCGCCGCGGGTGGGGTAACTCTTGCTCAAGTCGCGGACACTCAGGCTCATGGCGTCGGCCCGTCGCTTTCGAGTTTGGCCCGCACGTCGGCGGGGATTTCGACCGACTGCATGGCGTGCCCCGGCCCCTCGCGGCAGTAGACCGCCTTGACCCGGCCGGTGGCCACCGGCACCCCGTCGCGGGAGAAGTCGAAGCGGTACGCGACCGACGTGCGGCCGACCTTTTCGAGGTGCACTTCGACCGTCAGCACGTCCTCGAAGCGGGCCGGCCGGGCGTAGTCGCAACTGACGGCGACGCGCGGGAAGCCGTAGCGTACGCCGTCGGCGTCGCGCCAGGCGACCGACAGGCCGCGGGCGCGCAAGTACGCCGTCTCCGCCGACTCCATGTAGCGGAAGAAGTTGCTGAAGTGGACGATCCCGGCCATGTCGGTGTCGCCGAACTCGACGCGGCGCGTCACGGTAAACGGCTCACTCACGGCGGACCCCCCCGGGACGTTGCGACACCTTCAGGATACGGCCACGGGCCGCGCCAGGGCTTTTTCCAGCACGCGAACGGTGCCCTCGGCCATGCGGGTGGCCGTGTAATGTTCGGCGACGCCCTCCCGCCCCTGCCGGCCCAGCACCGCCCGTAACTCGGCGTCGGTGAGCAGCACTTTCAGTTGGCTCGCCAAGTGGGCCACGTCGCCGGGGTTCGTCAGCAGGCCGCCGGGGACGCGGTCGAGCAGTTCGGGGAACGAGCCGTGCGCCGGCTGCACGACCGGCACGCCGTTGGCCCACGCTTCGAGGACGTACAACCCTTTGGGTTCGTGGTAATCCGTCGGCACAGTCAACACGTCAATCGATTGCAGAAATCGTACCTTCGAGGCGTGATCGGGAGAATCGATGTACTCGAAGTCTTGCAGCAAGTGCGCGGCTTGGAGTTTCGCTAATTGTTCGTCGTAAAACTTGCGATACTGCTCGCCGAGCCAGCCGGACGCCCGCAACGTCACCCCGGCCATCTCCGGTTCTTGGCGAAGGCGGATGTAAGCATCGATCAGGTTGTGGAAGCCTTTTTCCGGGCAAATCCGCGCGAAGTAGCCGACGACCGGCGGGCCGGTTCGGGGTGCCGCCTCCCCGCCGTGGCCGCGGAGTTGGAGGCCGGGGGGGACGGCGTCGATCTTGGCGCGGCCGATGCCGAAGTACGGGGCCATCGCGTCGGCATAGCGAGAACTCGTACTGAGGTATCCGGCGACATATTTGTCGTTAGCGCGAATCTGATTGATGCACAACGCCCTGGCGTGGGCCGGCAGGGCGTTGAGGAAAATGTCGTCGCCTTGTAGGGTGATGAAGATCGGCACCTTCAAGTTCTTGGCGAGCGACGGCACCAGCCCCGAGAGCAGCGCGTTCGTGAGGACGACGACTTCGGGCTGCACGTCGGCGACGAGCCAATCGACGAGCTTCGCCAGTTCCTTCGCCTGCCGGCCGTCGGTCCCGCGGAGCATCGACAGGGTCAGGTCGGCGAAGTCGCCGTAGTCGGTCGTGACGGCCTGGCGCGACGCCCAGCGCAACAGCCAGCGTCGATTCAGCAGCCAATCGACGATGCGCGGGGCCTTGCGGAACAGCCACGACTTGTCTTGCAGGTAGACGTTGATGCCGCCGTAGAAGATGCGGCCCTCGCTGACATCGACTTCGTCGGTGCGGATCGGCGTGTACGTCGGGATCAAGATGGCGTCGTGGCCCAATTCTTGCAGCGCGGTCACGAGGGTGTTGTCGCGCATGCAACTGCCGCAGAACATGCCGGCCGCACCCGCCGTGATGAAGGCGATCTTCACGCCGCAACCCCGCTCGCTCGCAACATCCGATGGCCCCTATAAGTTCGGCTCAAAATCTTCTCACGTTCGACACGAAAAGGACGCGGGTCGATGCCCATGATGTTACTGTCGCCCCGTCCGCGGAGTACGCCAAATGTTCGACGCCGTCGTGATCTCCGACTTGCACCTCGGCAGCGAGAACTGCCGGGCGAAGGCGCTCGTGCAGTTCCTCGAAGCGGTCCGCGACGGCCGACTCGGCACGAAGCGGCTGTTCCTCAACGGCGACGTGTTCGACTCGATCGACTTCCGCCGGCTCAAGAAGCGGCACTGGAAGGTCCTGTCGCTGTTGCGGAAACTGTCCGACGAAATCGAGATCACCTGGATCAACGGCAACCACGACGGCCCCGCCGACATCGTCTCGCACCTGCTGGGTGTCGAAGTCGTCGATGAGGTCGTGCTCGACTCCCGCGGCAAGCGGGTGCTGCTGCTGCACGGCCACCGCTTCGACGAGTTCATCGAGCGCTACCCGATCACGAGCAAGCTCGCCGACGGCGTGTACCGCTTCTTGCAGTGGCTCGACAAGTCGCACACCGTCGCCCGGCAGGCCAAGTCGAAGAGCAAAACCTTCCTGCGCTGCGTCGAGAAGGTCCGGGAACTGTCGGTGCAGTACGCCCGCAAGCGCGGCTGCGACATCGTCTGTTGCGGGCACACGCACCACCCCGTCGTCGCGGTGAGTGACGGCGTGACGTACGTGAACAGCGGCTGCTGGACCGAGCAGACGTGCCACTACCTCACGATACTCGGCGGCGTCGTCGAGCTACGCGAGTACCGCGAGGCGGCCGACGAGCCGACAGCCTCGGCGGCCGGCGCGATCGGCTTGGAGGCGTCGATCAGCAGCCACAACGCCGCGCCGACGAAGTAGACGAGCGTGTACGTCGTGAAGAGGATGATGACCGCATCATTGTTCTGAACCGCACTGCGGGCTGCACTCCCCAACGACGCCCCCGCGGCCCCACCAGCGACAGCCTCGAAGGCACTCGGGTTGGCGGGGTAGTGCTTCTGGACCAACCCCGTGAAGAAAATGCCGGAGACGGCCCCGACGAGGTTGCCGACCATGTTCATCGCCCCGGACACCGTCGCGGCATACTCGCGGCCGACATCTTGCGCGGTCGCCCAAGCCGGTGCCATGATGAGGTCGTTGAAGAAGCCCATCGCGATCAGCAGGCCGGCGAACAGCCAGACGTTGTGCTCGTCGTGGACGCGGGCCAGGGTCGCGGCGGTGTAGCAGACGCCGGCCATGCCGTAGCCGACCATGCCCGGCAACCGCCGGCCCCACTTGCGGTTGCCGGTGCGTCGGATGAACCAGTCCGAGAAGAAGCCGCCGGCCAGGCAGCCGAACATCCCCACGAGCAGCGGCGCGCCACTCAACAGGGCGAGCTGAATCTTGCCGAAGTTGGTCGTGTTGAGGTGGCCGAATTCGGCCTTCATGCGCGTCGGCAGGTCGTACATGAGGAAGTACCAACAGAAGTTGGTCACAACATACATGCCGCACAAGGCCCAAAGGTTGCGGGATCGCAGCAGTTTGCCCCACGGCACGACGATCTTGACTTGTGCTTCGA
The DNA here is from genome assembly GCA_025352585.1 of Fimbriiglobus sp. Lineage (GTDB taxonomy): Bacteria > Planctomycetota > Planctomycetia > Gemmatales > Gemmataceae > Fimbriiglobus. The sequence goes on along the minus strand of JANXTD010000392.1, from coordinate 394 downwards.
CCCGGCCGGCGTAGATGCTCGCCAACTCGGCGTCGTTAACGTGACGCGACTCGGCGGGGGTGTTGCGGAAGACGACGGCGAAGACGACGCACCAGACCGCGGCGACCGTGGCGAACAGCCCCATCGCCTCGCGCCAGGTCGCGCCGCCGATCTCGACGAGCAGCACCCACAGCGCCGGCGTCAGGCCGCCCATGAAGCGCGCGGACATCCAGACGACCGACTTGGCAGTACCCCGCTGTGACGCGGGGAACCAGTTGTAGAGGGCTTTCGAGATGTTGGGAAACGCCCCGGCCTCGCCGACGCCGAAGAGGAACTGCACGGTGATCAGCGTCAGGAAGCCGAAGTACAGCCCGCCGGGCAGGGTCAATCCGGTGAACGCCGTGAGGGCGACGAA
>JANXTD010000146.1 GCA_025352585.1 Fimbriiglobus sp. | reverse complement strand
GAAGGACGGCACGGTCAAGATCCTCGACATGGGGCTGGCGCGCTCGGGGGACGCGGCCGACCAGGTGACCGAGGCGTTCGACAGGGGGGCGGTGGTCGGCACGGCGGACTACATCTCGCCGGAGCAGGCGATGAACGCCCCGGACCTGGACATCCGCGCCGACATCTACTCCTTGGGCGCGACCTTCTTCACGCTGGTCACCGGCAAGCCGCCGTTCAGCGGCAACACCACACAGAAGCTGATGCAGCACCAGATCAAGGAGGCCCCGTCGCTGGCCGCGCTCGACCGCACCTTCCCGCCGGAACTCTCGGCGGTCGTGGCGAAGATGATGCGCAAGCGGCCGGCGGAGCGCTACCAGACTCCGGGCGAGGTGATGGCGGCACTCGGGCCGTGGCTGTCGAACACGTCGCAGGTGGTCGCGGCGCTGTCGCGGGCGGAGTCGCGCGGCTCGCCGGACTTGCAGCAGACGCTCAACGAGGTCGTTACCGGCAGCACGAAGCGGCTGACCGCGCTGCCGCCCGAATCGGCGAGGCCGCGGCGATCGGCCCGGCGCTACGTCGTCGGGGGCGTCGCGGCCGCGGCGTTGACGCTCGTCGCCGTCGGCGCGCTGGCCGTCTACGCCTTGAGCGGCTCGGCGACCCGCGACCCCGTCGTGGCCGTGACGACGCCCAAGCCGCCGCCGACGCCGCCCGTCGTGACCGCGGCGACGCTGCCGGTGGTCAAGCCGCTGCCGCCGGTGGTGCCGCCCGTCGCGCCGGCGAGTGAGCGCGCCACGGTGTACTCGTTCGACGCCGCGACGCTGCCCAACTTCCGCGAGCGGTGGCGGACGGACGCGAGCGAGGCGGACCCCAAGCGCCTCGACGAGTCGATCGTCTCGACGACCGGCGAGGGCAAGCTGCCCGACGGCTGGAAGCGGATGAGTTACGGGAGCGGGACCGTCTCGGAGGTCGCCATCGACACCGTCGGCGGGGCCAAGGCGTTCTCCGTCACGACGGTCGCGGGGGGCCTGACGACGATGGTTTTCTCGCCCCACTTCGACTGCGGCCCCCGCAACCTGTGGGTCCGCATCGAGTACCGGACCGAGGGCTCGGTGGGCGAGGGGATTCTGAAGTTCCGCCAGACCGAGCCTTCGACGCCGGACAACGGCTGGCTCATCGCCAAGCTGCCCGCCACGAAGGGCCAGTGGGTGGCCCGCGAGTTCGCCCTCGACGCCAAGACGGCGAAGCGCGGCCAGGTCGAGTTCCACACCGGCTGGCTCGGCCTCGGCAAGAGCCTGTCGGTCAAGTCCTACGACATCACCTCCGGCGACAGCCCGGCGGCCAACCCCCTGCCGGCCGGCAGCAAAGTCCTCTACCGCTCCAAATTCGAGGCCCTCGAGCCGTTCGTCGAGTCGAGTACGACCGTCGAAAACGAGCAGAAGGCCAAGGTGCCGAAGGTAGTGAGCCACACCGGCCCCGGCGTGTTCCCGGCCGACTGGCACCTGATGTCGTGGAACCCCGAGACGGTCCAGGAGAGCACAGCCGGCGAGTGGAAGGGCGTCAAGGCACTCGGCATCCGCGTCGCCGCCGGCGACGCCACGACGATGCTCTTCGGCCCCGAGGTCGCCTTCCCCGGCTCGCAGACCCGCGTCCGCATCGAGTACGCCATCGGCGGCACCAAGGGCGTCAGCCACGTCCGGCTGATGCAACGCGCCCCGAAGCTCGCCGACGCCAGGGATGTCGAGCGACTCGCCGCGACGATGGGCCTGTGGCAGTCGGCCGACTTCGAGTTGGACGTGGGCGGCGCGACCGCCGGCTGCCTCGAGCTGCACACCTCCGGCCTGCCGGTCGGCGAGACGCTCTGGGTCAAGTCGATCACCGTCTACCAGCCGGCGAACTAGAGCAGTTTCATTTTCAGTCTTGCGCTGAGACCGCGATCCGGTTACCGTCGGTGGTTACCATCCTGGGGACCACCATGCGAACCCTGCCCGCCGAGTTCCGCCACCGCGTCGTCGCCCTGACCGACGACGGCTTCACCACCGGCGAGATCGCCGAGGCGCTCGGCACCAGCGCCGCCTGGGTCCGGTCGATCAAGGCCCTCCACAACGCCGGCCGGTCGATCGAGCCGAAGTCCTGGGCCAACACCCGCCGCCCCTCGCCCTCCGCGAGGGCGACCGCCTCCGCGCGCAGGTCGCGGCCAAGCCGGGCACCACCCTCGCCGACCTGAAGCGCGACCCTGGGCTGGACGCCTCGGTCTCCAACCTCTGGTACGCCCTGAAGGCGCTCGGCCTGGGCCTCAAAAAACTAGGCCGGCAATCCTGACTGGTTGAGCTCGGTGGGTGATCGGCTAGACTGAGGGCCCGCACCAGGAGGGCGACCCGTGTCCAAGACGGCCAAGACCGCAGTCCCCACGATCACCCGCGACCTCGCCCCCGAGCGGACCGACTGCCCGCACTGCGGCCGCCCCGCCCGCGCCGAC
>JANXTD010000316.1 GCA_025352585.1 Fimbriiglobus sp. | reverse complement strand
GGCGGCGTTCGTACTGAACCATACGGCGACCGACGGCGGTGGCCAGTTCGTTCCCGTAGACGCCAGTCTGGCCCCGTTTCCGCTGAGCGTCGAGGGGCCGCCGCCGTCGGACGTGCTGGCCAAGATCGTGCGGCGCATCGGCCAGGCCGGCAAGGACGCGGCGCGGGTCGAAGTGCCGTTCGACTACATCATGCCGGCCCGCGCCGACTTCTGGAAGGGCGACGCCTCGAAGGGCTTCGACATCCCCATCGGCCGCGCCGGGGCGACCCGCCGGCAACTGCTGAGCCTCGGCAAGGGGACCGCCCAGCACGCCCTCGTCGCCGGCAAGACCGGCTCGGGCAAATCGACGCTGCTGCACGCGATGATCACGAACCTGGCCCTCATGTACTCCCCCGACGAGGCCGAGCTGTACCTGATCGACTTCAAGAAGGGCGTGGAGTTCAAGGCCTACGCCGACGCCAAGTTGCCGCACGCCAGGGTCATCGCCATCGAGAGCGATCGCGAGTTCGGCCTGAGCGTGTTGCAGCGGCTCGACGGGATTTTGCGCGAGCGTGGCGACCGCTACCGCGACGCGGGGGTCAACGACCTCGCCGGCTACCGCGAGTACCTGCGCAAGCACAAGCCGGGGCAGACCTGCCCGCGGATTCTCTTCGTCGTGGACGAGTTCCAGGAGTTCTTCGTCGAGGACGACAAGCTCTCGCAGGAGGCGACGCTACTGCTCGACCGGCTCGTTCGTCAGGGCCGTGCCTTCGGCGTCCACGTGCTGCTCGGCTCGCAAACCCTCGGCGGCGCGTACAGTCTCGCCCGCAGTACGATTGACCAGATGGCGGTGCGCATCGCCTTGCAGTGCTCGGAGGCCGACGCCCAACTGATCCTGAGCAAGGACAACACCGCGGCGCGGCTGCTGAACCGACCGGGTGAAGCGATTTACAACGACGCCAACGGCCTGCTGGAGGGCAACAACCCGTTCCAGGTCGTCTGGCTTGCCGAGGAGCGCCGCTCCGAACTGCTCGAAGAGGTCCGGCTGCGCGGGGTCGATCGGCACTCGCCGCCGCCGCTGGTCTTCGAGGGCAGCACGACCGCCGACCTCTTCAAGAACGCCGACCTCGCGAAGATGGTCGCCGGCGAGGCGAAGCCCGGCCCCGCGTTCGTTTACCTGGGTGACCCGGTGGCGATCAAGGAGCCGACCGCGGCCGTGTTCCGCGCCCAGTCCGCCGCGAACCTGTTGATGCTCGGCCAGCAAGAGGAGGGTGCCTTGGGGCTGATGGCGTCGTCGATGGCGACGCTCGTCGCCCGGCACCGCGCCGCCCCGTTCCGCGTGCTCGACGGCACGCCCGACGACTCCGAGTTCGCCGACGCCTTGCGCCACGCCGCCGCCGCGCTCGGGCACCCCGAGGCGTTCACGCCGCGGGCCGACCTGCCGGCGCTGATGGCCGAACTCGGGGCCGACCTCGAACGCCGGCGGCTGGGCGAAGTCGAGCGGACCCCCCGCTTCCTGCTCGTCCACGGCCTGCACCGGCTTCGCGAGTTGCGTAAGGCCGAGGACGACTACGGCTTCGGCAAGAAGTCCGACAAGGCCGCGACCCCCGGCGAAGTCTTCGCGCTCTTGATGCGTGAAGGCCCGCCGCTGGGCCTGCACGTCATCACCTGGTGCGACACCCTCACGAACCTGACGCGGGCGATCGACCGCCAGGGGTTAAAGGAGTTCGCGCTGCGGGTGCTGTTCCAGATGTCGCCGGCCGACAGCAGCCAGCTCATCGACACGCCGGCGGCGTCGCGGCTGGGCCGGCATCGGGCGATGTTCATCGAGGAGGGGACCGAGCGCCCCGAGAAGTTCCGCCCCTACGGCTTGCCCGACGCGGCGAAGCTGCGGGAGCTGGCGGCCCGTGGTGCGTAACGCACGAAAGCATTTTTGCCGCGGAGACGCAGAGTCGCGGAGAAGACTAAGAGTCTGTCCCATAAGCCCCGTAAACGCCTTGTTTCGCAGTGATTTTACACGGCAAATCCGGGCTTATGGGACGGTCACTAAGTTCAAGGTTTGGTCTTCTCCGCTTCTCTGTTCCTCCGCGGTGAAACTGCTTTTCATAGGTCGCGTCGTCACTTGCAGCGGATGCCGTGGTACTCGTCGGGGTACTCGTAGTCTTTGCGGAGCGGGTGGCCGACCCAGTCGTCGGCGAGCAGGATGCGCCTCAAGTCGGGGTGGCCGGCGAAGACGATGCCGAAGAGGTCGTAGACTTCGCGCTCCTGCCAGTCGGCCGTCGCCCAGACTTTGCAGAGCGTCGGCAACGCCGGCGTGCCCTCGCGCGGTAGGGTCACCTTGAAGGTGAACCGGCGGCCGGGCACCGCGAACGACGAGACGTGGTAGACGACTTCGAGGTGCGGCTCGAACCCCGCCTTGGCGAGCTTCTTGGGGTCGGTTTCGAGGTAATCGACGCCGGTCACGTCGTTGAGGATGGCGAAGTTCATCCGCGGGTCGTCGCGCAGGAATGCCGCCAACTCGGCGAGGCGTGCCGGCTCGACGGTAACGAAGGGGTCGAGGGCGTCGGGGTTGGCGTCGAGAATGGCCGAACCGAACTCGGCGCGGAGTGTCTGGACGGTGTCGGCGGGGGTCATCGGCGGGTTCGCTTTCGTCGGCGGGGGCCAAGGCTCAGGCAGAGGGGTTGACAGGTCGTCGGCCCGCCGTAAACTTCACGGTGTTGGGGGTGTAGCTCAGCTGGTAGAGCGCTTGAATGGCATTCAAGAGGTCAGGAGTTCGACTCTCCTCATCTCCACTCAACTCGCAAGCCCCGCACTATCTTAGTGGCGGGGCTTGCTTCGTTTCTCCAGTCACATTTGCCACCCCTTCAGTACCAACTCTCGAAAACCGTAGGCCGGCGTAAGACCGTGCTTGCGTGCATTGTACTGGTCAGTACAAGAAGCAGACACGGAGACGATTATGTCGAAGAAACTCGAAGGCAAAGTGGCTGTCGTGACGGGTGCCTCGAAGGGCATCGGGGCGGAAATCGCGAAGCAGTTCGCCGCGGAGGGCGCGGCGGTCGTCGTGAACTACGCCTCCAGCAAGGCCGGGGCCGACGCGGTGGTGGCCGACATCCTCGGCAAGGGCGGCCGGGCAATCGCCGCGCAGGCCGACGTGTCGAAGGCGGGCGACATTCAGCGGCTTTTCGCGGAGACGAAGAAGGCGTTCGGCCGGCTCGACGTGCTGGTGAACAACGCCGGCATTTACGAGTTCGCCCCGCTGGAGTTGATTACGGCCGAGAACTTCCACAAGCAGTTCGGGCTAAACGTCCTCGGGCTGATCTTGACCACCCAAGAGGCGGTCAAGCACTTCGGGGACCGGGGCGGTAGCGTCGTTAACATCGGGTCCGTGGTCGGCAAGCTGAGCCTGCCCGGCTCGACCGTGTACGCCGCCACCAAGGCGGCCGTCGATTCGGTCACCCGGACCCTGAGCGCCGAACTCGGGCCGCGGAAAATCCGCGTGAACGCCGTCAACCCTGGGATGGTGCTGACCGAAGGGAACGCGTCGGTCGGGGACGCCGAGGACGGGTTCCGCAAGCAGGTCGAACCGCGCACCCCGCTCGGCCGGATCGGGCAGGTGGCCGACATCGCCCCGGCGGTCGTCTACTTCGCGTCCGACGACTCGAAGTGGGTCACCGGCGAGACGCTCTACGTCGCCGGCGGGTACCGGTAGCCGCCAACCCAGGTCGAACAACGACGACCGAATTCACCCCGCACGAGACGCTTTCGCACCCGGAGCCTGCCATGACCCAGATCGAAAAGGTACTCTACACCGCTCAAACCCACACGACCGGCGGGCGGGACGGGGCGTCCCGCAGTTCGGACGGCCGCATCGACCTCAAGCTGTCCTCCCCCGGCACCGCGGGCACCGGCACCAACCCGGAGCAACTCTTCGCCGCCGGGTGGTCCGCCTGCTTCCTCGGGGCGATGGGGCTTGCGGCCGGCAAGTTGAAGGTCGCGCTGCCGGCCGAGCGGGCGATCGACGCCGAGGTGGACCTGGGGACGGCCGACGGCGGGTACCTCCTCCGGGCACGCCTCACGGTCAGCCTACCGGGCTTGGATCGGACCGTCGCCCAAGTCATCATCGACGCCGCGCACCAAACGTGCCCGTACTCCAAGGCCACGCGGGGGAACATCGACGTGACGATCCGCCTGGCCGAGTAACCGCCGACTCGCCGGGCAAGCCAGCGGAACGCTCGCGGTCCACTCGGGCTTCGTCGCCGGCTCGGTGTCGGCGGTGACCTTCGTCGCCACGCCAGGCTGCCCGTCGGGGGCTTCATGCCGACCCTAGCGTCTGCCACCCGCCGAGAGATCGGCGTATCCGGAGTCGCTTCTTGGCCGCGTTCGCCGTACTCTTCCCTGCGGGACCACTCGACCCCAGGGGCGTAGCGATGCCGCGGACGACGAAGGGCGCGATGGAGGACGAGGTCAGCCAGGCGGTCGGCCGCTTCGAGAAGGAGTACATGGGCCGCGGGCCACTCGACGCGCGGGCGTACCTCGTGGACGACATGGTGCTGGTGCGGCTCAAGGACGTGCTCACGCCGGCCGAGCGCAAGCTCGCCGCCGACCCCGACCCGCACCGCGGCCGCGACCTCATCAAGCAGGTCCGCCAGCAACTCATCGAGAGCGGGGCGGCGATCCTGTGCGCCGCCATCCAAGAGATCGTCGGCGTCCCGGTGCGCAGCCTCCACACCGACATCAGCACCCGCACCGGCGAGCGCGTCATCGTGTTCACGCTGGAGGGCCGGCCGGCGCTGGCGGTCGGCTGATTCCGCCGCGGGCCACTTGACACAGCGCCGCGGTGGGTTATCAATTCGGTGACGGGCTGGGCGAAGCGGACGGCAAGGGCCGGCCACGACGACCGGACTGATCGCATACGCTGACTGCCGACCCGGACCAAAACGCCGGGGCGGAGCTAGGCCGGAGAATCGTTCCCACTGCGAGTGGGGGCGGGTCTCCGGCCTTTTTTCGTGTCCCACGCCCCCCGCGAGACCCCATGACCCCGACCGGCGTCTTGACTACGAACCTGCTGTCCCCCGCCGTCCTGGCCTTCGCGCTGGGGCTACTCGCCCGCGTCGTGAGGAGCGACCTGTCGATCCCGAAGGACGCCTTCGGGGCGATCGCGGCGTACCTGCTTTTTGCCATCGGCATGAAGGGCGGCGTCGAGTTGGCCCACGCCTCGCCGGGGGAACTCGCCCTCCCGGCCGCCGCGACGCTACTCCTCGGATGCCTGACGCCGCTGACCTCGTTCGTGCTGCTGCGGTACGTCGGCCGGCTGTCCGCGGCCGACGCCGCCGGGGTGGCCGCGCACTACGGCTCGGTGTCGGCGGTGACGTTCATCGCGGCGCAAGCGTTCGTCGCCGCGCAGGGCTGCCCGTCCGAGGGCTTCATGCCGACGCTCGTGACGCTGCTCGAAAGCCCCGGCATCAACATCGCCCTGGGCATCGGCGTGATGACCGCCGGCAACGGCCGGTCGCTGGGCGGCGCGCTGCACGAAATCCTCACCTCGCGCGGCCTGTTGCTGCTGGTCGGCGGCACGGTGGTCGGCGCGTTGACCGGCGAGAAGAATTGGGCCGACGTGTCGCTGTTCTTCGACACCAAGGGGCCGATCTTCCGCGGGGCGTTGTGCCTGTTCCTGCTGCACATGGGCGCGGCGGCCGGCGAGCGGCTGGCCGACCTGCGCCGCGTCGGCCCCTTCCTGCTCGGCTTCGCGATCGTCGTCCCGGTGCTGCACGGCGCGCTCGGCGTCTGGCTGGGTCACGTCGCCGGGCTGTCGGTCGGCGGCGCGGCGGTGCTGGGCGCGATGGCGTCGAGCGCGTCGTACATCGCCGCCCCGCCGGCCGTGCGGCTGACGTTGCCCGAGGCGAACCCGACGCTGTCGCTGACGTGCGCGCTGGGGGTGACCTTCCCGTTCAACCTGCTCGCCGGCATCCCGCTGTACTTCGAGCTGGCCCGCCGGCTGGGGTGAGGCGGGCCTTGTCTTCTGTAGCTGGCCGCTGTGAGGCCGGTCTTACTACCCGACACGGGGGCCAACCGACACAGGGGGGAAGACCGGCCTCACAGC
>JANXTD010000261.1 GCA_025352585.1 Fimbriiglobus sp. | reverse complement strand
CCACGCGGTCGAGACGGTCGTCGAGGTGCCGGGGGCGGTCGATCTGCCGCCCGACCGCCGGAGCGTGGCCGCCGCCCGGCTGCCGGGTGCCATCTCCGCGATTCGGGTGAACCGCGGGCAGCGGGTCGAGGCCGGGGACGTGCTGGCCGAGGTGTTCAGCCTCGACCTGCTCACCCAGCAACTCGACCTGCTCCGTGACCACCTGGCCGCCGACCTCGCCGGCCAGCAACTCGACCGGCTCAAGGTGGCGAAGGAGGCCGTCCCGCGGCGGCGGCTGGTGGAGGCCGAGGCGGCGGCCACGGCGGCCGCGAACAAGCGCGACAGCCTGCGGCGGCGGCTCGAAGTGGTCGGGTTGGCCGCCGACCAACTCGACGCGCTGGTGACGAAGCGTGTGGTCGCCCCCGCCCTGCCGGTGCGGGCGGCCCGCGCCGGGACCGTCGTGGCGTTCGACCGGGTCATCGGCCAGGCGGTGCGGGCCGACGAGGGCCTGTTCGAGGTCCACGACCTTTCGAAGCCCTGGGTCGAGGCGTTCGTGTCCGAGCGGGACCACGCCCGCGTCGCCGTCGGGCAGGCGGCCCGCGTCCGGCTCGTCGGCGCTCCGGGCGTCGTGCTGGCCGGCACGGTCGCCCGGAGCGGGCGGACGTTCGGGGCCGGCCACCGGACGCTCTCCGCGTGGGTCGAACTCGACGGCGACCCGCCGGCCCCGCTGCGGCACGGCCAGATGGCCCGGCTGACGCTAACTGCCGAGTCGCACCCGCCGACGCTCGCGGTGCCCCTCGGGGCGGTGGTGCGCGACGGCAGCCGGGCGTTCGTCTTCGTCCGGGCCGGCGACACCTTCGACCGGCGGGAGGTGACGCTCGGGAGGGCCGACGACCGCTACGCGGAGGTCAAAGCCGGGCTGGCGGCGGGCGAGCCGGTCGCGGTCACCGCGGCAGACGAGTTGAACACGGCCTGGGCGTCGGTTCGTTAAAAGGGGAGCCATGCTCGATCGCGTCATCGCCTTCTCGCTGAAGAACCGCTGGCTGGTGCTCTTGGCCGCCGTGGTGCTGGCCGTCGCCGGCGTCTACCGGCTCGCGCACGCACCGGTGGACGTGTTCCCGGACTTGAACCGCCCCACCGTCACGGTCCTGGCCGAGGCCCCCGGCCTGGCCCCCGAGGAGGTCGAGGTGCTCGTCACCCGGCCCCTGGAGTCCCAACTCAACGGGGCGACCGGCGTCCGGCGGGTGCGGTCGGCGTCCGGCGTCGGCCTGTCGGTCGTCTGGGTCGAGTTCGACTGGGGCACGGACATCTACCGGGACCGGCAGGTCGTGTCCGAGAAGCTGCAACTGGCCCGCGAGCGGCTGCCCGCCGACGCCAAGGTGACGATGGCCCCGATCTCGTCGATCATGGGCGAGGTCATGATCGTCGCCCTCCGGTCCGCCGAGCCGGGGGCCACGCCCCAGGAGAAGCTCGACCAGGCGATGCGACTGCGGACCCTCGGCGAGTTCGCCGTCCGTAACCGGCTGCTCGCGGTGGAGGGCGTGTCGCAGGTGACCGTGATGGGCGGGGTGCTGCGGCAGTACCAGGTCGTCACGTCCCCCGACCGCCTCGCGGCCCAAGGCGTCACCCTGGAGCAACTGACGAAGGCCGCCGAGAACGCGAACGTGATCGCCGGCGGCGGGGTGATGGAGCGGCAGCAGGAGGAGCACCTGATCCGCATCAGCGGCCAGAGCCTCGCCCTCGACGACATCGGCGAGACGCCGGTGGCGTGGCGGGAGCGGCGGGCGGTGCGCATCAAGGACGTGGCCGACGTGCGGTTCGCCGGTGCGGCGGGGCGACGGCGGGGTCCGGGTGCGCGGCCCGGACGGGGTGGTCGGGGGCGACGCCGTCGTCCTGGCGATCCAGAAGCAGCCGGGGGCGAACACGCTGGAGTTGACCCCGAGGATCGACGCCGCCCTCGACGGACTCGAACGGGAACTGCCGGCGGGCGTGACGGTCGAGCGGCACGTCTTCCGGCAGGCCGACTTCATCCGGGCGGCCATCGACAACGTCGTCGAGGCGATCCGCGACGGCACGATTTGGGTCGTGCTGATCCTGCTCCTGTTCCTGGCCAACTTCCGCACCAGCTTCATCACCCTGGCCGCGCTGCCGCTGTCGGTACTCGTCACGGTGCTGGTGTTCCACGCCCTCGGCCTCACGATCAACACCATGACCCTCGGCGGGATCGCCGTGGCCGTCGGCGAACTGGTCGATGACGCCGTGGTGGACATCGAGAACATCTACCGCCGGCTGAAGGAGAACGCGCAGAAGTCCGCGCCCGACCCGCCGCTCAAGGTCATTTTCAAGGCGTCGAGCGAGGTGCGGAACTCCGTCGTCTACGCCACGCTCATCGTCTGCCTGGTGGTGCTACCGCTGTTCGCTTTGTCCGGGCTGGAGGGGCGGATGTTCGCCCCGCTCGCCCTGGCCTACGTCGTCTCGCTCGTCGCCTCCCTGGTCGTGTCCCTGACGGTCACGCCCGCCCTGGCCTCGCTGCTCTTGCCCCGCGCCCGGTTCATGCGGCGGAGGGGTGACCCTCTGCTGCTGCGGGGCCTGAAGTGGCTCGACGCCAAGGTCGTCCGCTGGGCGCTGCGGCACCCGCGGAAAATCCTCGTCGCCGCCGCGGTGCTGGCGTTCGGGTCGAAGTTCGTGGTCTTCTGGATGGGGTCGGAGTTCCTGCCGCCGTTCAACGAGGGGACGCTGACGGTCAACGTGCAGACGCGGCCCGGCACCAGTTTGGAGGAGAGCAAGCGGGTCGCGGGGCGGGCCGAGGCCCTGCTGTGGGAAGTCCCCGAGGTGGTGGCCGTGGCCCGGCGGACGGGCCGGGCCGAGCAGGACGAACACGCCGAGGGGGTGAACACGTCCGAACTCGAAGTGCGCCTGACCCCGCACGAACGGCCCAAGCCCGGCTTCGGGTACGCCCTGCTGCGGGCGGTGCCGGGGATGCACGCGCGGGGCGTCGAGACGACCG
>JANXTD010000250.1 GCA_025352585.1 Fimbriiglobus sp. | reverse complement strand
GCCCCATAAACGCCTTGTTTCGCAGTGATTTTACACGGCAAATCCGGGCTTATGGGACAGTCACTAAGTCCGATTTCGTGACTCACCCACACCACGACTCCCTGCAGGACGCCGCATGTTCGCCCGCACCTTCATTGACCGGCCGGTCATGGCCTGGGTCATCTCGATCGTCATCGTCCTCTTCGGACTCGCCGCCCTGACGCGGCTGCCGGTCGAGCAGTACCCCGAGATCGCCCCGCCGACCATCGTCGTCACCGCCACCTACCCCGGCGCGAGTGCCGAGATCGTCGCCGCGACCGTCTCGGCCACCGTCGAGCAGCAGGTCAACGGCGTCGAGCGGATGCTGTACATGACCAGTCAGGCGACCAACGACGGCGGCTACACGCTGACGGTGACCTTTGAACTCGGCACCGACCTGAACATCGCCCAGGTGCTCGTCCAGAACCGCGTGCAACTCTCGCTGCCGCGACTGCCGATCGAGGTGCAGCGGCAGGGCCTGACGGTCAAGAAGCGCTCGCCGGACGTGCTGCTCGTGGTCAACCTGCTCTCGCCGGACAACACGGTCAAGGCGTTCGACCTGAGCAACTTCGCCACGGTCCAAATCGTCGACGAGCTGACGCGGGTCAAGGGCGTCGGCGACGTGACGGTGTTCGGCCGGCAAGACTACTCGATGCGGGCGTGGCTCGACCCCGACAAGCTCGCGGCGGTCAACCTCACCGCCAGCGAGGTCGTGCAGGCCATCCAGAGCCAGAACGTCCAGGTCGCCGCGGGGCAGGTCGGGGCCGAGCCGTCGCCGGCCGGGACGGCGTTCACGTACACCCTCAACGCCCTCGGCCGGCTCGCGACCGTCGAGCAGTTCCAGCAGATCGTCGTCAAGGTCGGCGCGCCGGTGCCCGACAGCGGCGGCTCGACGATCCGCCCGGCGATCCGGCTCAAGGACGTGGGCCGCGTCGAACTCACGTCGCGCAACGAGGACGTGACCGCCTCGTCGAACGGCCAGCCGATCATCGGCATCGCCGTGTTCCAGTTGCCCGGCACCAACGCCCTGAACACCCGCGACAACGTCGTCGCCAAGATGGAGGAGTTGAAGAAGACCCGCTTCCCGACCGGCGTCGATTACGTCATCCGCTACGACACGACCCCGTTCGTCCGTCAGTCGGTCAAGGAAGTCTTCCACACCTTGCGCGACGCCATCATCTTGGTCGCGATCGTGGTGCTGATCTTCCTGCAAGACTGGCGGGCCATGATCCTGCCGATGATCGACGTGCCGGTGTCACTCATCGGGACCTTGGCGGTCATGTACATCTTCGGCTTCACGCTCAACAACCTCACACTCTTCGGGCTGGTGTTAGCCATCGGCATCGTCGTCGATGATGCCATTGTCGTGTTGGAGAACGTCGAGCGCTGGATCGCCAAGGGGGAGGACTCGCGCACTGCGACCATCCACGCGATGTCCGAGATCACCGGGCCGATCATCGCCATCACCTTGGTGCTCAGTTCGGTGTTCATCCCGAGCGCATTGTTGCCGGGGATCACGGGGCAGTTCTACCGCCAGTTCGCGCTGACCATTGCGACGGCGATGGTGATTTCGGCCATCAACGCCATGACGCTGACCCCGAGCCGGGCGGCGGCGATCTTCAAGAACCGCGGCGGCCCCGACGGCCACGCCACCACCGAGTCGCTGCCGTGGTACGGCTGGGGCGCGCTCTTCGGCTACTTCTCGCACATGCTGCTCGAACCGCTGTTGGCCCCGCGGCTGAACCTGCACTCCGACAACACCATCGTCTCGATCCTGATCGAGTTGATCTACGCCGTGCCGGGCGTGATCCTGGGCGTGATCGTGGCGCGGCCGTTGAACGCGGCGTTGCGGCGATTCTACAAGGCGTTCAACTGGGTGTTCGCCAAGTTCACGCTCGCCTACCGCTACACGGTGCAAGGGCTTCTGTACGTCGCCCCGCTGGTGCTAATCGCGTTCGCGGGGCTGCTGTACGTGACGTACCTCGGCTTCACGCGGACGCCGATCGGCTTCATCCCGCCTCAGGACAAGGGCTACCTGATCGTGACGATCACCCTGCCCGACGCGGCCGGGGTGCAGCGGACCCGCGAGGTCGTGCGGCAAATGGACCTGCTGACGCGGGCGGTGCCGGGGACCAAGGGGACCGTCTGCATCATCGGCCAGTCGCTGATTCTGGGGGCGAACGGGTCGAACTTCGCCACGATGTTCGTGACCCTCAACGACTTCGAGGAGCGCAAGCACGACCCCGGCCTCAACGCCTTCGCCCTCCTCGGCAAGCTCCAGGGGATGTACTCGGCCGAGATCCAGGACGCGCAAGTCAACGTCTTCCCGCCCCCGCCGGTGTCGGGGTTGGGCAACGCCGGCGGCTTCAAGATCATGGTCGAGGACCGCGGCGACCTCGGCGCGGCCGAGTTGGAGGCCCAGACGCAAGCGCTCATCGCCGCGACGCGGGGCGACCCCAACATCACCTTCGCGTTCACGCTGTTCCGCGCCAAGGTGCCGCAGTTGTTCGTGAACGTCGATCGGCAGCGGGCGATGCAGATGGGCGTGCCGATCAACTCGGTCTTCGACACCCTGCAAATCTACCTCGGCAGCGCCTACGTCAACGACTTCAACCGCGACGGCCGAACCTGGCAGGTGACGGCGCAAGCCGACGCGCAGTTCCGCGTCACCAAGGAGTACATCCGCAACTTGAAGGTCAAGAACGACCTGGGCCAGATGGTGCCACTCGGCTCGGTCCTTGATGTGACCGACTCCGCCGGGCCGATCGTGTTGCCGCGCTACAACATGTACCCGGCCGCGGCCTTACTCGGGGCGTTCCCGCCGGGGGTGAGTACCGGCAGCGGCATCAAGGCGGTCGAGCGCATCGCCGGCGAGACCCTGCCGAAGCAGGTCGGCACCGAGTGGACGGAACTGTCGTACTTGCAGACGCAAGAAGGCTCCGGGGCGCTGTACGCCTTCGCCGGGGCAGTCGTCCTGGTCTACCTCGTCTTGGCCGCGCTGTACAACAGTTGGTCCATCCCGCTCTCGGTGATCCTGGTCGTGCCGATGTGTTTGTTGTGCGCGATTGTCGGCGTGACGATCGTCAAGGGCGACATCAACATCTTCACGCAGGTCGGCTTCATCGTCCTGGTCGGGTTGGCGTGTAAGAACGCGATCCTGATCGTGGAGTTCGCCCAGGACTTGCGTCGCCAGGGCAAGCCGCTCAAAGAGGCGACCTTGGAGGCGTGCCAACTGCGGCTGCGGCCGATCGTGATGACCTCGTTCGCGTTCATCCTCGGCGTGGTGCCGCTGCTGTTGGCCGAGGGGGCCGGGTCGGAGATGCGCAAGGCGCTGGGCATCGCGGTGTTCAGCGGCATGATCGGAGTGACGCTCTTCGGCGTGCTGCTCACACCCGTGTTCTACTACAGCATCGAGCGGCTGAAGGGCGAGAAGCACGCCCCGCGCGACCCCGACGCCAAGCCGCCGGAGAAGCCGCCCGAGCCGGCGACGCCGCCCGCCCCCGCCGCGGCGGCGACCCCCCCGGTGCCGACCCCGGCGCTGCCGGCGTAGCAAGAAGACAGAATCGTTCACCGCAGAGGGCGTAGAGGGCACGAGAGAAAGGCGAAAGGCGAGAAAGGCAAATACCGGGGAGAGCTAAAACCGGTCGCGGTTCCCCGTGTGGCCCGACCACAGCAGTGGCACCGGGT
>JANXTD010000187.1 GCA_025352585.1 Fimbriiglobus sp. | reverse complement strand
GGGGAGGGGGTTCAGGTGTTGCCGGCGACGAACTTCTTCGGGTTGCCGGGGGCGAGGACGCCGGTCGGCCGCCACAGGATCGCTTCCTCGATCTTCACGGCCAGCTCGAAGTCCTTGTCGGTGATGCCGCCGGCGTCGTGGGTCTTCAACTTGACCCACAGTTTGCCCCAGGTGACGGCCAGGTCGGCGTGGTGGTACGCCGCCTCGCACAGGTAGCCGACGGCGTTGACGGCCATGAGCGTCTGCGGCCAGCCGTCGGTGGTGAACTTGCGGCGCAGCCAGCCGCCGTCGATGTGCCACTGCGTCAGCCCGAGTTCGGCGAGCTTCGCGGCGACTTCGTCGTCGGCGTAGGTGGGGCGGTCGGTCGGCATGGCGTTCCGCCTGGGGCGTGGAGTTGTGTTTACGATACCAATGTTCGGGGCGAAGTCGTTAGCGTCGATTCGGATGGGTCGCTATAACAGCGGAGTCTTCAGCCCCCGGAGTGCATTCCCGATGACCGACGCCCGCGACCGTGTGAAGACTCTGTTCCTGGAGCGGGCCGTCGCCTTCGGCACGTTCACCCTCGCGTCGGGGAAGACCAGCAGCTACTACATCAACTCGAAACGCGTGCTCTTTCATGCCGAAGCGATCACGCTGATCGGCGAACTGCTGGCCGACGCGACGGCCGACCTCGACTTCGAGGCGATCGGCGGCCTCGAAGTCGGGGCGATCCCGATGGCGGCGGCGGCGCTGACGGCGTTCCACCGCCGCGGCCTGCACCGCGAGGGCTTCTTCGTCCGCAAGCAGGCCAAGGCCCACGGCAGCCGGGAGACGGTCGAGGGTTTCGTGAAGGCCGGCGACCGCGTGGTCGTGATCGACGACGTGCTGACCACCGGCGGCAGCGTCGTCCAGGCCATTGCTGCGGTCGAGGCGCTGGGGGCGAAGGTCGTGCGCGTGGTCAGCATCTGCGACCGGCTGCAAGGGGCGCGCGAGGCCCTGGCGGCGTACGACTACCGGCCGCTGTTCACCGTGCGCGACTTCGGCATCCCCGCGTAACCCGACCGGAAGGCCCGCCCATGTTCGCCTCGCTCGCGTTCACCGTCGAAGGCCTCGGGTTGCCGCTGTTGGCGACGGCAGTTTTCGGGCTACTCGGCATCGCCTTGCTTGTACTCGGCTTCAAGGTCTTCGAGTGGGCGACGCCGAAACTCGACGTGGAGAAGAAGTTGCAGGAGGGCAGCGTCGCGGTGGCGATTACCGTCGCCGGGCTGCTCGTCGCCATCGCCATCATCGTCGCCGCCGCGATCCACGGGTGACCCGCCATGAGCAAGCCCCGGCGAAAGCCCGACCCGCCGCCCAAGAAGAGCCGCAGCATCACCCTCGCGCTGCTCGGGGCGGTGACGCTGTGCAGTTGCTGTTGCTGCCTCGCGCCCGCCCCCCGGCAGGACGACGAGGTGCCCGCGGGCGACTCCGAGGGCGGCGACTTCGGGGAGCCGCAGCAGTTCGCCGCCGACGGCACGCCGGTCCCCGGCACCGGCACGAATCAGGCGACGCACACGACCCACTCGCGGCCCTTCTACGGCGGGCCGTTCTGGCTGCCGCTGTTCTTCGGCGGCGGGTCGAGTTACCGGGGCGGCTCGGGCGTCAACTCGCCGTCGCGCACGCAGTCGCCGGGGGCGGGCGTGCCGACGGGCGGCTTCGGCGGCACCGGCCGCGTGATGGGGGGCGGTACCGCCGGGGGGAGCAGTTCGTCATGAAGCACCTCGTCATCGTCGTGAAGCCGTTCCGCGCCGAGGCGGTGTTGAACGTCATCGCCGAGTGCGGCGTCGAGTTGTGTACCGTGCGCGAGGCCAAGGGATTCGGCCGGCAGAAGGGCTACCTCGACCGCTACCGCGGAGGCGACTTCAGCACCGCCTACCTGCCCAAGGTCGAGATTACGGTGACGGTCAAGAGCGAACTCGCCGCCGACCTCGCCGAGCGGGTGGCGAAGGCCGCGCGTACCGGCCGCATCGGCGACGGCAAGGTCTTCGTCGTCCCGGTGGCGTGGCCGGTCATCGACATTTAGCCCGCCGCGACCGGCGTCTCCGGCACCGCGTCGAACCAGTGGTAGATCGCGGGGACGACGAACAGCGTCAGCAGGCTCGACGTGAGCAGGCCGCCGATGACGACCGTCGCCAGGGGTTTTTGCACCTCGGCCCCCGCGCCGGTCGAGAGCGCCAGCGGCAAGAAGCCGAGCGTCGCCACCAGCGCCGTCATCAGCACCGGGCGGAGCCGCTGAATCGCCCCCTCGCGGGCCGCGGTTTGCCGCGGGTGGTTCGCCAGCCGCAACGCCGTGACGCTGCTGACCAAGACGACGCCGTTCAACACCGCCACGCCGAAGAGCGCGATGAAGCCTACGCCGGCCGAGATGGAGAAGTCCATGCCGCGCAGGGCCAGCGCGAGGACGCCGCCGGTCGCCGCCATCGGCACGTTGAGGTAGATCAGCGCCGCCGGCCGGAACGCGCCGAAGCTCGAATAGAGCAGCACGAAGATCAGCAGCAGCACCACCGGCACGGCCACGCCGAGTCGCGCGGTCGCCTGCTCGAGATTCTTGAACGTGCCGCCCCAGCCGAGGGTGTAGCCGGTCGGCAACTTCACCTTGGCGTCCACGCTTTCTTGCGCCTCGCTCACGAAACTCGACAGGTCGCGGTCGCGGACGTTGCAGGTGATGACCGCGCGACGGCGGCCGGCGTCGCGGTTCACTTGCGCAGGGCCGTCTTCAAAGCGAATCTCGGCGAGCTGTTCGAGGGGGATTTGCCGGCCGGTCGCGTCGGCGACACTCAGCCGCCGCAGTTGGTCGAGGTCTTCGCGGACGGCCACCGGGAAGCGCACTTGCAGCGGGAAGCGGCGCTGGCCCTCGTAGATGTCCGTCACGTCCTTGCCGCCGATGACCGCGACCGTGTCGAGTACCGCCTTCGCGTCGATGCCGTGCCGGGCGAGGGCGTCGCGCTTGAGGATCACGCGCAAGTACGGCAGCCCGCCGGTCTGCTCGACCGCCACGTCCTTCGCGCCGGGGATCGCCAACACGACCGCCTTGATCTCCTCCGCCTTGGCCTTCAACGTCAGCAAGTCGTCGCCGTAGAGGCTGATGCCGAGGTCAGTCTTCACGCCGGCGATCAGTTCGGCGACGCGAAGTTGGATCGGCTGCGAAAAGCTGTAGCCGTTGCCCGGCACGTCGCGTTCGAGGGCCTCTTTCATCGCCGCGACGAGTTCGTCCTTCGTGCCGTACCGCGACGAGTGGCCCGGCTTGAGCATGACGATGATGTCGGTCATGCTCACCATCATGGGGTCGTTGGCAATCTCCGGCCGGCCGGTCTTCGAGATGACCGTCGCGACCTCGTCGGGGAAGTGGTCGTGCAGGCACTGCTCCATGCGCGAGGTCATCGACACCGACGTTTCGAGTGACACGCTCGGCAGGCGAATCGCTTGCAGGGCAATCGCCCCTTCGTCGAGGACCGGCAGGAAGACGGCCCCCATCTTCGACGCCACGCCCAAGCTCACGGCGAACGCGGCGACGGCGTAGAGAAGCACCGTCCGCGGGTGGCCCATCGCCCAATCGAGCAGCGGCCCGTAGACCCGCTTCACGAGCCGCACCAGGACCGGCTCGGTCTCGCTGACGCTGCGCAAGAAGACCGACGACAACACCGGCATCAACAGCAGTGCGAGGCCCAGCGACGTGACCAGGGCGAACATCACCGTCAACGCCATCGGCCGGAACATCTTGCCCTCGACGCCGCGCAGCGTCAGCAGCGGGATGTAGACCAGCAGGATGATGGCGACCCCGAAGGCGACCGGCCGGGCGACCTCGCGGCAGGCGTCGCGGATGACCTCGACCGGGGCGCGATCGACCTTGTGCGTGTGCCGGTGCTCCGCGACCCGGCGGACGACGTTCTCGATCAAGACGACACTGCCATCGACGATCAGCCCGAAGTCGAGGGCACCAAGGCTCATCAGGTTGCCGCTCAGGCCGGCGTACCACATGCCGACGAACGCCCCCGCCATCGAGATCGGCACCGCGAGCGCGACGATCAAGCCCGCCCGCAGGCTCCCCAGCAGCGCCAATAGCACGAGCACGACCAGCACGCCGCCTTCGAGCAGGTTCCTTTGCAGCGTGCGGACGGTGCGCTGCACGAGGTCGTTGCGGTCGTAGATCACGTCTAGTTCGACGCCCGGCGGCAGGGTCTTGCGGATCTCGTCGAGCGCGAGTTTGGTGCGCCCCACCACCTCGCGGCCGTTCTCGCCGGCGAGCAGCATCACGATGCCGACGACGCCCTCGCCGCGGCCGTCGCGCGTGACGGCCCCCTGGCGCAGCACCGGGGCGAACTGCACGTCGGCGACGTGCCGCACCAACACCGGCGTGCCGTCATGCGAGCCGACGGCGAGGTCGCGCACGTCGTCGAGGCTCTTCAGCCGGCCCTCGGCGCGGATGACGCGCTGCTCCTGCGAGTGGAACAGCACGTAGCCGCCGCCCTCGTTGGCGTTGCTCTGCGTCAACACCTCCAGCAGCCGCGACAGCGGCACGCGCTGACTGCGCAGCTTGTCGGGGTCGGGCCGCACCTCGTAAGTCCGCGCCTCGCCGCCGTTGGCGTTGACCTCGATCACCCCCTGCACCCGCCGCAACTGCGGGGCGACCTGCCAGTCGAGGACTTCGCGGAGCGCCATCAGCGAGTGCGTGAACCCCGGCTTCGAGCGCACCTCGAACTGTAAGATCTCGCCGAGGCCGGTGGCGATGGGGCCGGGGTGCGGCGCGGGCACGCCGGCGGGGATTTTGTCGCGCGTCTCGGTCAGCCGCTCGCCGATCTGCTGCCGCGCCCAATAGATGTCGGTGCCCTCCTCGAAGACGATCGTGACGACTGACAGGCCGAACTGCGAGATCGAGCGGATCTCCTCGACGTGGGGCATGCCACTCATCGCCGCCTCGACGGGGACCGTCACCGCCTGCTCGACCTCCAGAGGGCCGAGCGCCGGCGCGGTCGTCATCACCTGGACCTGCACGTTGGTCACGTCGGGCACGGCGTCGATGGCCAGGTGCGTCGCGGCGTAGAAGCCGGACGCCACGAGCAGCACCGCGGCGAAGCCGACGAGGAAGCGGTTGGCGAGCGCGAAGTCGATCAGGCGTCCGAGCACGGTGTCACTCCGAAACCATCTGGTCTTTGAACAACTCGGACTTCAGCACGAACCCGCCGCTCATCGC
>JANXTD010000149.1 GCA_025352585.1 Fimbriiglobus sp. | reverse complement strand
GTGTACCAGCTCGTCAGCACCAAGCGGGGGCCGGGCGGGGCGCTGCCGCTGACCGACGAACTGCTGCGGCATGCGCCCAGTGGCGACCTGTTCGGCTGGACGCAGAACGTCGGCATGGGCCTCTCGCCGACCCTGCTGGGGCGCAAGGAATTCCTGATCCTCTCCACCCACGGCGGCATCCGCGGCGACGACGGCACTCCGGTCGCGCTGGGGTTCCACTCGGGGCACTGGGAAGTCGGCCTGCTGGTGAAAGCGGCGGCCGACGAGTTCCAGCGGCAACTCGCCATCCCCTTCGCCGGGGCGGTGACCGACCCCTGCGACGGCCGCACCCAGGGCACTGCCGGCATGTTCGACAGCCTGCCGTACCGCAACGACGCCGCGACGGTGTTCCGCCGGCTCATCCGCAGCCTGCCGACGCGCGCCGGCGTCATGGGGATCGCGACGTGCGACAAGGGCTTGCCGGCGATGATGATGGCGCTGGCCGCGCAGCACGACACGCCGACGATCCTGGTGCCCGGCGGCGTGATGCTCGCCGGCGACGCTCACGACGAAGACACCGGCAAGGTGCAGACGATCGGCGCGCGCTACGCCAACGGCGAGATGACGCTGGAGCAGGCGGCGGAGGCCGGCTGCCACGCCTGCGCGTCGCCCGGCGGCGGCTGCCAGTTCCTCGGTACGGCCGCCACGTCGCAAGTCGTCGGCGAGGCGCTCGGCCTGTCGCTGCCGCACTCTGCGTTGTCGCCCAGCGGCCAGCCGGTCTGGCTCGACCTGGCGCGGCGGTCGGCGCGGGCACTCGTGCAACTCGAGCGCCGCGGCATCCACACCAAGCACGTCTTGACCGACGCGGCGTTCCACAACGCGCTCGCCGTGTTCGCGGCCTTCGGCGGCAGCACGAACCTGCTGTTGCACACGCCGGCGATCGCTTTTCACGCGGGCGTGAAGCGGCCGACGGTCGCCGACTGGACGGCGATGAACCGCCGCGTGCCCCGGCTCGTGGACGCCCTGCCCAACGGCCCCGTCGGCCACCACACGACACGGGTGTTCCTCGCCGGCGGCGTCCCCGAAGTGATGCTACACCTGCGCGACGCGGGACTGCTGCGCCTCGACGCGGTGACCGTCACCGGCGCGAATCTGGAGCGCGTGCTCGACTGGTGGAAGAGTTCGGACCGCCGGCGTCGGCTGCGCGACCACCTCGCCGCGAAGGACGGCATCGACCCCGACACGGTCATCATGTCGCCCAGTGTGGCGAAGGCGCGCGGGCTGACGAGTACGGTGACTTTCCCGGCGGGTAACATTTGCCCCGAGGGCGCGGTCATCAAATCGACGGCGATCGACCCCACGATCGTCGATGCCGACGGGGTCTACCGCAAGCGCGGGCCGGCGAAGGTCTTCACGACCGAGAAGGCCGCGGTTGCCGCGCTCAAGGGGCAGGGGGCCAAGGCGGTCGTCGCCGGGGACGTGCTGGTGCTGTGCTGCCGGGGGCCGATGGGGTCGGGCATGGAGGAGACGTACCAGGTCACGTCGGCGCTGAAGTTCCTGCCGTGGGGCAAGCACGTCGCCGTCATCACCGACGCCCGCTTCAGCGGCGTGAGCACCGGCGCGTGCGTCGGCCACGTCACGCCGGAGGCCCTCGCCGGCGGGCCGATCGGCAAGCTGCTCGACGGCGACCTGATCGACCTCGCCATCGACCGCGTCAACCTGCACGGCACCATCGACCTCGTCGGCGACGCGGCCGGCTTCCGCGGGGCCGACTGGGGCACCGCCGAACTCGCCCGCCGCGGCCCGCGGCCCGACCTGCAAGCCGACCCCAACTTGCCGGCCGACACCAAGTTGTGGGCGGTGCTCCAGCAGGCGTCGGGCGGCGTCTGGGGCGGCTGCGTCTACGACCCCGAGGCGATTGCCGCTCGCTTGCGCTGAGCCTCGAAGTCGAGCAGCCACTTCTTGCGCCCGAGTCCGCCGCCGTAGCCGGTGAGCGCACCGTTGACGCCGACGACGCGGTGGCAGGGCACGACGATGGACACCGGGTTGCGGCCGTTGGCGGCCCCGACGGCGCGGCTGGCGTTGGGCACCCCGAGCCGCCGCGCCTGCTCGCCGTAGCTGATCGTGGTGCCGTGCGGGATGCCGACGAGCGCCGCCCAGACGCGTGTCTGGAACGGCGTGCCGCGCGGGGCGACGGGTACGGTGAACGCCGTCAACTCCCCGGCGAAGTACGCTTCCAGTTCCGCCACGACTGCCGCGAACGGCCCGGCGTCCTCGACGGCCCCAGCCGGCGGGGCGGCGTCGTTCCAGTCGAGACCCGTCAACGCGACGCCGTTTCCCGTCAGCAGCAGTTTGCCGACGGGACTGTCCGTCTGCGTGAAGTAAGTCGGCATCTCGCAATCCTCACGACTCAGGGGCACCCGCCGCGAAGCGGTGCTAAGAACTGTCGCAGCGCAACCCGGAAACGACCACCGGAAAGTGGGGGCGACTTTGGACACGACCCCGGAGCGGCGCAACAACTACGGCCCCCTCCGCCTCGCGCTGGCGCTGCTGGTGGTGTTAGCCCACTCGTACCTCCTGACCTCCGGCACCGAGGCGGCCGACCCGCTGTTCCGCTACACGCGCGGGCAACTCGGCCTCGGCGGCTTCGCGGTCAACGGCTTCTTCCTGCTCTCGGGCTGCCTCGTCACGCAGAGCTGGCTGCGGCACGGCCGTACGGTCGAGTTCGCTCGCAAGCGCGTGGCAAGGATGTACCCCGGCTTCGTCGTCGCCTTCGCCTTCTCGGCCGCGGCTGCGGCCGTCGCCTGCGGTAACCCGGCCGCCTACTTGAACCACCTCGTCCTCGGCAACGTCGCGGTGTCGGGGTCGGTCCTGCTGCCGGACGGGGCCGCGCTCGACGGGGCCGGGGCGTTCGCAGCCAACCCGCTGCCGCGCATCGTCAACGGCTCGCTGTGGACGCTGCGCTGGGAGTTGGCCTGCTACGTCTTGCTCGCGGCGGCCGGGGCGCTGGGCTTCGTCGAGAGCCGGCACGGTATCGCGGTCTTGCTGAGCGTCTGCCTCGCGGGGACGGTCTTCAACATCGCGGTGCTGAACGACCACCACGCCCACCTGTGGCACTTCTCGACGTACTTCCTGGTGGGGGCCGCCTACGCCCGCTACCCCGGCCTGCCGACGCGGGCCGTCTGGGGCGGGGCCGCCCTCGCGGCGTTCGTCGCGTTGGGGCCGCACCCCCCCGCGCTCGTCGTCGCGGGGCCGTTCCTGCAAGCGGCGATGCTCTTCGCCGCGGCCCACGCCCGCCCGGCGCTGGCCCCGAGTTGGTTCGCCCGCAACGACTACTCCTACGGCGTCTACCTGTACTCGTTCCCCGTGCAGCAGGCGTTCGTCCTGGCGACCGGGGCGACGCACCCGGCCCTCGTCTTCGTCGGAACGCTGCCGCCGGTCTTGGCGCTGGCGTGGCTGAGCTGGCGGCTCGTCGAGTCGCCGGCGCTGCGCGCCGTCAGATCTCCTTGACGCCGTCGAACGAGGCGAACCAGAGGTGCATCGTCGCGTAGCCGCGCCACGGCCGCCAGACTTCCGCGCGGGCGAGCAGGTCGCGCGGCTTGGCGTTGCCGAGCATCCGCTTCACCACGAGGTCGCCGTGAGGGAAGCCGTCCGGCCACGCCAGCGCCCGCATGGCGACGTAGTGCGCCGTCCAAGGCCCGATGCCGGGCAACTTCACGAGTTCAGCGATGACGCCCTCCGGGTCGCCCGTCGGGCCGAGCTTGACCACGCCGTCGCGCACCGCGACCGCGACCGTGCGGATGGCGTTGGCCCGCGCCGTGACGATGCCGAGTGCCTTCAACTCGTCGGTCGAGACTTCGGCGAGGCGCGCCGCCGTCGGGGTGACGCGGTCGAGGCCGGCGATGGGCGTCACCACGCTGTCGCCGAACGCCGCGGCGACCCGGCCGGCGAGGGTCGTCGCGCCTTTGACCGAGATTTGCTGGCCCAGCACCGTGCGGACGAGCATCTCGAATTCGTCGAAGCTCCCCGGCAGCCTCAGGCCGGGCCGCTTCGCCACGGCCGGCGCGAGGGCCGGGTCGAGTCTCAGGCGCTCGGCGATCACGTCCGGTTGGGCGTCGAGGTCGAAGAGCGAACGCAAGCGCGCGGTCACCTGGGGCACGACGGGCAGCAGCGACGGCGAAAGCTCGGCGGTGAGTGCGTCCGCGCCGGGCAGCGGGGTGACGCTGAGCCAGCCGCGGACGCCCCCGACCTCGACCGTGCGGCGGTAGCACCCCTCGACGACTTGCTCGACGCCGGCGGTCGTGTGGCTGGCGTGGAACGCCAGCAGTTCGGCCCAGGCGTACGGCGGCCGGTAGGGCAGCGTGAGCCGGAGCGGGGCGTCGGGGCGGGCCTTGCGGGGGCGCGAAGTCATGGGGGTAGTTTAGCCCCGCGAC
>JANXTD010000148.1 GCA_025352585.1 Fimbriiglobus sp. | reverse complement strand
GACGACATGCTCGACCGGCCGCGCTCGTCGCGCATCTTCTACAACAACGCCTTCTTCGAGTACCCCCTGAAGGCCGGCGAAGCGTTGACGAAACTCGGCATCTTCGAGTCGGCCCGCTGCGTGCTGTCGTACGCCTGGGCGCAAGCCTTCCCGACCAAGAACCCCAAGTCGTTCCAGGACTGGGTCAGTAACCAGTTCGGCAAGCGGCTGTTCAACATCTTCTTCAAGACCTACACCGAAAAAGTGTGGGGAATGAGCTGCAAAGAAATCTCCGCCGACTGGGCCGCCCAACGCATCAAGGGCTTGTCCCTCAAGACGGCCATCCTGAATGCCGTGTGGAAGCCCAAGCCGAAGCAGGGCAAGGCGGGCGTGATCAAAACCTTGATCAGTACCTTCCGCTACCCGCGGCTCGGGCCGGGGATGTTGTGGGAGGCGTGCGCTAAGAAGATGCAGAAACTCGGCGGCGCGCTCCAGATGGGCCGCAAGGTCGTCGGCCTGCACCGCGACGACGCCAACGACTGCTGGGTCGTCAACCACGTCGGCGCGGACGGCAGTTTCGAGCAAGTCGTGGCGAAGCACGTCATTAGCACCGCCCCCATGAAACAGCTCGTCAACGGCCTGTCGCCGCAGGCGAGCGAGGCGACCCGCGACGCCGCCAACAAGCTCCGCTACCGCGAGTTCTTGACGGTCGCACTGATCCTCAAGGACCGCCAACAGTTCACGGACAACTGGATTTACATCCACGACCCGTCCGTGAAGGTGGGCCGCGTACAAAACTTCAAGTCGTGGTCACCGGAGATGATCCCCGACCCCACCCTGAATTGCTACGGCCTCGAATATTTCTGTTTTGAAGGCGACGGCCTGTGGGCGTCGAGCGACGCCGACTTGGTGACGCTCGCCAAGACGGAACTCGAGAAGATCGGCCTCGCCAAGGCCGACGACGTGATGGACGGCTGCGTCGTTCGTCAGCCGAAGGCGTACCCCGTGTACGACGACGAGTACGCCACGCACGTCAACACGATCCGCGAAGAATTAACGACGCGCTTCCCGAACCTGCACCTCGTCGGCCGTAACGGGATGCACAAGTACAACAACCAAGACCACGCCATGATGACGGCGATGTTGTGCGTCGAGAACATCAAGGCCAACCGCGCCGTCTACGACCTGTGGGCCGTGAACGGCGACGCCGAGTACCACGAGTCGGGCAACGCCGGCGCGGAGACGGCCAACGCCGGGGCGACCGGCCTACGCAGCGTGCCGACGCGGATCAAGACCGAAGTCGCGGAGCCGGCCACGGCGTCGTGACCGCGACCGTCCGCCACCCTCACCCGGAGAATCGCCGTGCCGCTGCTCAGTGACATCGCCCGCCGCAAGAAGATCGATTACTTCCTCGCCGGGCTGCCGAAGGCCGCGCGCATCCTCGAAGTCGGGGCCGGCGGCGGATGGGTCGGGCAATACCTCCGCGGCCACGGCTGGACCAACTACACCGGCCTCGACATCCTCCCGCCGGCCGACCTCGTCGGCGACGTACGCGAGTGGCGCAAGCTCGGCCTGGCCCCGGCGTCGTTCGACGCGGTCGTTGCCTTCGAGGTCGTCGAGCACGTCGATTGCTTCGCCGCCTGCCACGAGCTGCTCGCCCCCGGTGGCCGGCTGCTGCTGACCACGCCGGTGCCGCACCGCGACTGGGTGATGAAGGTGCTCGAGCGCGTCGGGCTGAACCAGAAGCGGACCAGCCCGCACGACCACCTCGTGTATCTCGACAAGGTGCCGGAGTTCGCGAACAAGCAAGTCAAAGTCGTCGGCGGCCTCTCGCAGTGGGGCGTCTTCGTGAAGTAATCCCCACTCGAAAACCGTTTAGCCGCAGAGACGCAGAGAAATCCAAAACTTGAATTTCGGTTTTCTCAGCGCCTCTGCGTCTCTGCGGCTAAACGGGTTTGGTCATTGCCAGGCCGGGAGTCACACCCGCACGCGCTTCCAGCGGCCGCCGGCGAAGCGGGCCAGGAAGAAGACGCCGCGGACGTAGATGTCGACGAACATCGCCGTCCACGCGCCGATCAGCCCCCACTCGTAGCCGCCGCGCGGGTCGGTCAGCAGGAACGCCAGCGGCAGCCGCACGCCGAGGAAGCCGACCCAGGTGATCAGCACCGGCACTCGCGTGTCGCCGGCCCCGCGCAACGCCTGCGTCAGGATGATCGAGCCGGCCAGCCCCGGCATCGCGAAGGCGATCAGCCGCAGCACCGGCACCCCGGCGTCGATGACCGGCTGCCGGTCGGGGCCTTGCGCGAACAACTCGAACATCGGCTCGGCGAATACGAAGAAGTTCAGCCCCATGCCGGTCATGAGCAGCCCGCCCATGCCGAACGCCGTCCAGCCGGCCCGCGCTGCCAAGTCGGGGCGCTGCTCGCCCAGCGCGCGGCCGACGATGCCGGCGGTCGCGGTGGCGAAGGCGGCCCCGGACAGGTAGCCGAGTCCTTCGAGCCGCAAGGCGATGCCGTGGGCCGACGCCGCCGTCTCGCCAATCCGGTTGACGAAGCCCAGGAAAACGAACTGGAATACCCCCACCGACAGCGAATCGACGGCAGCCGGTACGCTCACGCGCAGAAGACGCGCAACGAGCTGTCCATCCGGAATCAAATTGCCCAGCCGCAAGCGGAGGCCGTAGCGGCCGCGCAGCAGGGTTGTGAGGACCAGGGCGCTGCCGAAGACGTGGGCGAGGCCGGTGCCCCAGGCGATGCCGAGGAAGCCGAGGTTGGGCAGCCCCCACGCCCCGCGCGACAGCCCCCACGCCAGCGGCACGTTGACCAGCGTCACGGCCGTCAGCGCTTTCAAGCCGGTGCGCGTGTCGCCCGCCCCCACCAGGCAGGCGATGCCGCCGACCTCGAGCATGTAGAACGGCAACAGCCCTGCGAGCGGGTGCAAGTAGTCGAGGGCGATGTCCGCGCTGTCCCCTTCCAGAGCGAGCAGCCGGATCAGCCCCGGCAGCCCCGCGAAGGCGATGGCCGTGCCGAGCAGCCCGAAGGTGAGCGCCAGGACGAGCGCCTGGGCCGTCGTGCGGTTGGCCAGCGTCCAGTCCTGGGCACCGACGAAGCGGCCGACCAGCGCCGTCGCCCCGGCGTTGACCACCACGGCGTAACTCGTCGTGAACCAGTAAAGGTAGTTCGCGGTCGTGAGCGCGGCCTGGTGGTGCTGCGAGAACTGCCCGGCGAGGTACTGGTCGTAGAGTTGGATTGTCAGCAGCAAGCCTTGCTGCACGAGCGCCGGCGCGGCGAGCAAGACGATTTGCCGGCGGACGCTGGACGAGGCGACGGGGCCGGCGGAAGATGCGGGGAGCGACATGCCCCAATAATAGCCCGCCCCCCGATCCGACGCACCGCCACTTCCGCGAGGGTTGCCCCGATGATCGCGACCCGCGACCTGTCCCAACTCCCCGGACCTGACGCCTTGCGGCAGGCAATGCAGTCGATGGCGATGCTCGACGCGATCCTCTCACCCGACTGGCAAGGTCGCTACTACTCGTTCAACTGCAACTGGTCCGAGAGGGAGCAGATGGGTTCAATGCGCGACGGGTGCGGCGACGACCTGCACGCGCACTTCGGGCCGGAAGGCTGCTGGATCAAGGGCTTCGCGCACGAGTCGCCGATGAGTCCGTTCCGCGAGACGCCGCCGAAGGTGTGGCCCGGCATCTACGACACGGTCCCGGCGGAGTTCGCCGGGTGCCTCAAAGAACCGGCTTTCCAGATCGAGGCCGGAACCTTTTGCGTCTGGCATCGGTACGGTGACCCAAAATGGCAGGTCGGCGCGATTTCGTACAAAAATGGCAGTCCAGACCCAGACGGTTCGAGCAAACTACTGTCGCCGTTCGACGGGATGCCGGGAACTTACCGGGAATGGGCGGAATACTACTACGAATGTGAGTTGGACATTGAGGCTGTGGACAATGTCTTTCGGCATGAGCGGTTGACGAGCCGGCTCGTCAACCGTTTGAACCCCTTTGTGACCCTGACCGACTTGGAACAGGATCGCCGGGAGATCGGTTACTGAGGTTCTCACGGGGACGCGGCGGCCTTGCTGGCGCGGCTGTGGCCGCCGTCGCTCGAGGGGCCGGCCGGGCGGACGTTGGTCGCGGTCGCGGCCTTGCCGAGGTGCAGCTCCCAGAAGCCGACCTTCAACAGGCCGTTCGGCAGCGCCGGGGTGCCGGCCTTGTAGACCTTGTGGCTCACCGAGTACATCACGAGTCGCCCTTGCTTGACGTGCTCGAGGATGCCCGCCCGCCGCATCACCTTGAGGTGGTGGGAGGTGTTCACCATCGGCAACTTCAAGTTGCGGGCCAGGTCCCCGACGCACAGCGGGCCGGGGAGCAGCAGTTGCAGGATCTGGAGGCGGATCGGGTCGGCCAGGCCGGCTAAAGTGGCGGCGATGGCGCGAGAGTCGTCGAGCGAAATCATGAACCGGTCACTTTCCGTATCGTGGGAAGCTGTCATGGCAGGTGGCTCCGTCGAGGTTACACCGATTATCGATATTCTGTCCCGATGTTAGCGCCGGACCGGAAGGGTCAGGCTATCGGTCCGGAAGCTAAGGAGAGTCAGCGCAAGGCCATAAGGCCGCATGCCGAAACGTCGCAAAACATATATCGCAAACGCTGTGCCGAACTGTAGCGACGCCTGAATTGCGCCGGAGATCATTTCCGGGACGCAGTCAGACATCCTAATGATAGGCGCGGAGTCACCCGGCGCGTCCAGTCACTTTTCGTGCTCGTCTTCGTAGCGGGCAATCTTCTCGAGCCGGCGGGTGTGGCGACCCCCGTCGAACTTCGTCTCGAGCCACGTCCGCACCATGCGCTCCATCGCCTCTTCGCCGAGTAAGTCCGCGGACATGCACATGACATTGGCGTCGTTGTGCTGCCGGCTCATCTCGGCGTCCACGATGTCGCGGATGTTGGCCGCGCGCACGCCGTGAATCTTGTTGGCCGCGATACACATGCCGTGGCCGGTCGCGCAGATCAGAATGCCGCAGTCGGCGGCGTGGCCGGCGACCGCCTCGGCGACGGGGATGGCGTAGTCAGGGTAATCGACGCTGGCGGAGGTCTGCGCGCCGAAGTCCTCGACCTCGTAGCCGAGGCCGACGAGCATGTTCGCCAGCCGCTGCTTGGCCGCGACGCCCCGGTGGTCATTCCCCAACGCAACTTTCATGGTCCGAGCCACTCCGCAAGGTGCCGTGCCAAATGACTCTGGATCGCGACGGCACAGCGCCGGTACTCCGCCTCGTCCCCGCCGATCGGGTCCGGCAAGTCGCCGTCCGGCCCGCCCAGCAGCGTCGGTATCGGGCCGACGCCGCCGAAGTAGGCCGCCATCATCGCCGCGTGCCCGCGACTCACGGCGACCACGTGGGTCGCCTCGCCCAGCAACTCCGGGTCGAGTCTCCGGCTGCGGTGCCCGCTCACGTCGAAGCCGAACTCGGCCGCGACGGCGACCGCCTCGGCCGAAGGGGCTTCCCCCGGCGTCGCGGCGACCCCGGCCGACAAAACCCGCCACCCGTGCGCGTCCAAGTCGCCCGCCGCGCACCCCAGCCGCGCGGCCAGGAGTCTCCTCGCCAGCCCCTCGGCGAGCGAGCTGCGGCAGGTGTTGCCGGTGCAGACGAACAGCACCGTTCGCGGGGGCGGGCGGCGCGGCTCGTCGGCTGACATCTTAACCCCGCTTATGTCAATGAGTGTAACTTAGGAAAGGCCGGCGCGGCCAGCAACCCCATCTTCCCTCATGCGGCCGGGACTTCGAGTCTGAAGGGTACTTAACCGTACTCGGCGGTGGCTACGACGGCGGCACCTCGACTTGCGGGATCGTCAGCGGCGGTAGCCCGCCCACGGTCGGGGCCTGCTTGACGCGCGACACCGGCGCGGCCTCGACCGGCCGGGTCGTCGGCATCGGCCGCGGCGCGCCGGGCGGCAGCTCTTGCGGCGTCAGCGTCGGCACCGGGGCGACGGGGGCGACGGCCGGGGCCGGCGGCAGCGCGGGGAACCGCAACTTCGTCGGGGCCAGCGGCGGCTCGGGGCTGAGCAGCGGGGCCGAGACCTTGCCGACCGTGTTCCGGATCGGCACGAAGGCGTCGGACTTCGCCGGCGCGCGCTTCTCGCCGGGCTTCTCGGTCATCATCGACAGCGGGCTGCCACTGTCCGGCGTGCGGTAACCGTTGAGGTGGTACTGCCACAGCGCCGCGCCGATCGCCTCGCGGACCTTCGGGTCGGGGTCGGCCTTGACCGCCGCCTCGAGCGCCAACCCGGCCGGCTCGGAGACCGGCTTCAACTCGCCGAGGACGCGCACCGCCTCGATTCGCACCGCCGGCGACGGGTCCTTCTGCACACTCGCCACGAGTCCGGGGATGACTTCGGGGTTGTTGCGCGGGTCGAGCGTTTTCAACTCGGCCGCGGCGTCCTTGCGCCGGCCCTCGTCGGGGTCGGTGCGCAAGACCTCCACGAGTTGCTTGGCCTTCGACACCGGGGCGTCGGCCTTGGCTTGCCGCCGCTTGAAGAGGCCGAGGCCGAAGTCGACCCCCGGCGCGGGGCGCTCCGCGACGCCGACGAGGCCGACCACTCCCACCAGTAACGCCGCCCGACGGAACCGATTCATCGCGAAACCCTCCCCGAACTCGCGCCGACGGGCGCGGAACGACCGTCCCAAGATACGCTGAGAATCGTCCGGAGGGCAGGAGTCTTGCGGGCGAATCCCCGCCCGAGCGGCCGGACGCGGCGACTCGGGGCGGTCAAAACCGGCCGAGCCGCGCCAACCGGGTCGGCGTTACGCCTTCGGCTCTTCGAGCACGAAGCGGTAGGTCAGGCCGGCCAGCACGGCCCCGGCGATCGGGGCGAGCCAGAACAGCCAGAGTTGGCCCAGCGCTTCGGTGCCGGCGAACACGGCCGGGCCGGTACTGCGGGCCGGGTTCACCGACAGGTTCGTGACCGGGATGCCGATCAGGTGGATCAGTGTTAAGCCCAGGCCGATCGCGATCGGCGCGAAGCCTTTGGGGGCGCGGGCGTCGGTCGCGCCGTGGATGATGATCAGGAACATGAACGTCAACACGACCTCGGCGATCAGGCACGCCATCAGCGTGTACTTGCCCGGCGACCGGCTGCCGTAGCCGTTGCTGGCGAAGGAATCGATGGGCGAGAAGTCGGTCTGGCCGCTGGCGATCTGGTACAGGATGCCCGCGCCCAGCAGGCCGCCGACGACCTGGGCGACGATGTACGGCACGGCGTCGATCGCCTTGAAGCGGCCGCCGGCCACCAGGCCGAGGGTGACCGCCGGGTTCAGGTGGCAGCCCGAGATGTGGCCGATGGCGTAGGCCATCGTCAGCACCGTCAGGCCGAACGCCAGCGACACGCCGACGAAGCCGATGCCGAGGCCGGTGTTCGCACCGCTGTGGCCGTCGGACAGGAACTTGGCGGCGAGGACGGCACTGCCGCAGCCGCCGAAGACGAGCCAGGCGGTGCCGAGAACTTCGGCCAAACACCGACGGGGCAGATCCATGAGTCACTCGATTCGTAGTGGAGGGTTTCGATCCGGGACGCGGGGACGTCCGCTCCCGGTCCCCCTAAAGTACGATTTGTGCCATTGGTGTCACGGGTCGTGAGTGGCGGCCTGACGAATCGGCCCTCGGCCGAACTTGCGGATTTTTCTGGGGCCACTCGTTGTTTCGGTCGCGACGGCCTAAAATGGCTGGTGCCGGTGTCCATTCCCCTGGGCAGTGTGCGACCCCCACGAAGGACCGCGAATGCCGCCGCTTCCGACCCCGAACGACCGGCCGACCGGGCCGACGCCCCCGCCGAAGCGCTTCGGCAACACGCTGATGTCGAGCGGCTGGTTCGTCATCGCGTCGCTCGCGGTCATCATCGCGGTGCTGCTCCTGATCGAGACGAAGCGCACCGTCAACGTCACGGAGTTCAAGCGGCTCGCCGAGGCGGGGCAGATCAAGAAGTTCGTCTTCGTCGGCCGCGACCGCGGCATCGGGGTCGTCCGCGACCCCAAGTCCGAACTCGCCGTGGCGCTGAAGCTCAACGGCTCCGAGTTCACCGTCAACTTGCCCTACGTCGAGAACCAGAACGACCTCATTAAATTGCTCGAGGCCAAGGACGCCGAGTACCGGGCCAACCTCAAGAAGGCCAACCCCGACGACAAGACCGAGGAACTCGTCGTCGTCAAGGAGGACGAGTCGGCGCTGCAACTCCTCCCGCTGCTGTACATGCTCTTGCCGATGGTCGTGCTGGCGCTGTTCTTCTTCTTCTACCTGCTGCCCAAGATGCGCGACCCGATGGGAGGCGGCGGCGGCTTCCTGAACAACTACATCCGCAGCCCGGCGCGCCGCTACGAGAAGAACCGCGGCCGCACCACCTTCGAGGACGTGGCCGGCATGGAGCCGGCCAAGCGCGAGTTGCAGGAGATCGTCGATTTCCTGCGCAACCCCGACAAGTTCACCCGCCTCGGGGCACAGGTTCCCAAGGGCGTCTTGCTCGTCGGTCCCCCCGGCACCGGCAAGACCTTGTTGGCCAAGGCCGTGGCCGGCGAGGCGAACGTGCCGTTCTTCAACATCAACGGCTCCGAGTTCATCCAGATGTTCGTCGGCGTCGGGGCCAGCCGGGTCCGCGACCTCTTCAAGACGGCCAAGGAGGCGTCGCCCTGCGTCATCTTCATCGACGAGATCGACGCCGTGGGCCGGATGCGTGGGGCGGGCGTCGGCGGCGGCTCCGACGAGCGCGAGCAGACGCTGAACCAAATCCTCTCCGAGATGGACGGCTTCCAGGTCAACGAGACCGTGATCATCCTCGCCGCGACCAACCGCCCCGACGTGCTCGACGCCGCACTGTTACGCCCCGGCCGCTTCGACCGGCACGTCACCGTCGATCGCCCCACCTGGCAGGGCCGCATCGCCATCCTGAAGGTCCACACGCGCAACAAGCCGCTCTCCGACGCGGTCGATCTCGAGAAGGTCGCCCGCAGTGCGATCGGCATGAGCGGGGCCGACTTACGCAACCTGTGCAACGAAGCCGCGCTGCACGCCACCCGCTCGGGCAAGAGTGCCGTCGAGCAGGCCGACTTCGCCGCGGCGATGGACCGCGTGCAACTCGGGGCGCGCCGCGAGGAGATGTACTCCGCCGAGGAGAAGCGCCGCACCGCCTACCACGAGGCCGGGCACGCCCTGTGCGCCTGGCTGGAACCGAAGGCCGACCCCCTGACGCGCGTGAGCATCATCCCGCGCGGCCGCACCGGCGGCGTCACGATGTTCGCCCCCAACGAGGACCGCATCGACATTTCGCAGAGCGAGTGCCAGGCGCGGCTGGTCGTGACGATGGGCGGCCGCGCCGCCGACCGCCTGGTCTTCGGCGAGCCGATGTCCGGCGCGATCCAGGACTTGAAGCAGGCGACCCGCATCGCGCGGATGATGGTGACGCAGTTCGGCATGAGCGAGCGGCTCGGCCCGGTGTCGTACCGCGCCGGCGACGAGCACGTCTTCCTGGGCAAGGAGATTTCGGAGTCCCGCGACTTCAGCGAGGGGACCGCGCGGATCATCGACGAGGAAGTCCAGCGCATCCTCGGCGACGCCGAGCGCACCGCCACGCGGCTGCTGGAGCAGAACCGCCCCGACCTCGACTTG
>JANXTD010000142.1 GCA_025352585.1 Fimbriiglobus sp. | reverse complement strand
TCAGCGCCCGGAGTTCTTCAACGCGCGGGCGTGCGAAGAACTCCGGGCGCTGACGCTTCCGGCTCGCCGGTGTCGCCGTACCTTAACCCCATGCACCGCGAGTTCGACCCCACGACCGAGCCGTTAGGCTACCGCCCGCCGCTGGGGCTGTACGCCCTCACGGCCGCCGTCGTCGCGCTCGTCGGCCTCGACCTCTGGCCGCTCCTCGCCGGCAACTTCGACTCGCCCGGCCCGGCGTCGCGCGACCTGCTGGGCTTCCGCTTCGCGCTCTGGGCGGCCGTCGTTGGCGGGGCGCGCACGCTTTACTCGGCACTCGAACGCCTCACCGAGGGCCGCGTCGGCGCGGACCTCGCCGTCGCGCTGGCGTGCGTCGCGGCGATTCTGCTGGGCGAGCCGCTGATCGCCGCGGAAGTCGTCGTCATCAGCCTCGTCGGCGAGTGTTTGGAGGCGGTTACGTTCGGCCGCACGCAGTCGGCATTGCACTCGTTGAACGAACTCTTCCCGCTCCGCTGCTGGGTCCTGCGCGACGGCGTCGAGACGCGCGTCTTCACGGCCGACCTGGCCGTCGGCGACCGCGTCGTCGTCAAGCCGGGCGGCAAAATCCCGGCCGACGGCACGGTCGTCGAGGGCGGGGCGGCCGTCGATGCGTCGGCACTGACCGGCGAGAGCGTGCCGATCGACAAGTCCGCCGGCGACGCCGTGCTGGCGGGATGCCTGGTGCCGACGGGGACACTGACCTTTGACGTGACCCGGGTCGCCACGCAGACCGTCGCCGGGCAAGTCATCGCGCTCACCTCGAAAGCCCTCGCCGAGAAGGGCCGCAGCGAGCGGTTGGCCGACCGGGTGGCCCGCTACTTCCTGCCGGCGGTGCTGGCCGCGACCGCGTTGACGTTCGCCTTCAACGTGGCGGTGCAACTCGGCAGCCCCGTCGGTCCCGACGCCAAGCGGCTGAGCCTGAGCGCCGCGATGCGGGTGGCCGCGTACCCGGCGCTGGCGGTACTGGTCGTCGCCTGCCCGTGCCCACTGGTTTTGGCCACGCCCGCCGCGGTGATGGCCGCGCTCGCCCGCCTGGCCGGTACGGGGGTGCTGCTCAAGAGCGGCGCGGCCCTCGAACGCCTCGCGGAAGTCACGGCGTTCGCCTTCGACAAGACCGGCACGCTGACCGAAGGCCGCCTCGAAGTGGCGACCGTCCGGCCGTGGGGCGACACCTCGCGTGCGGAGCTGCTGCGCCTCGCGGCGTCGGCCGAGTCGCGCAGTGAGCACCCGATCGCCCGCGCCGTCCTCGCCGCCGCGACGGGCGAAGTCGAGGTGCCGACGGCGTTCGAGGCCCACCCCGGCGCGGGCGTCGTCGCGAGTGCCAGCGGCGTGTCACTCGTCGCCGGCACCGCGAAACTGCTCGAAGGGCAGGGCGTCACGCTGCCGCTTGACGTGGCGGCGGCGCTCGACGAGTTGGCCGCCGGCGGGGAGTCGGTCCTGCTCGTCGCGTCGGCCGGGGTGTTCCGCGGCGTCGTCGGCGTTCGCGACCGCGTCCGCCCCGAGGTCGCCGGCGTCCTCGCGGAACTGCACGAGCTTGGCGTCACGCCGATCGCACTCTTGACCGGCGACCGGCGGGCCGTGGCGTTGAGCCTGAACCTGCCGGGCGTCGAGGTCCACGCGGAGCAGTTGCCGGGCGACAAGGCGGCGTGGGTGTCAGCACAACCGGGCCGCGTCGCCTTCGTCGGCGACGGCCTCAACGACGCGCCGGCCCTGGCGACCGCGAGCGTCGGCCTGGCCATCGGCACCGGGACCGACGCCGCCGCGGAAGCCGGGGACGTGATCCTCCTCGGCGAGCCGCTGCGCAACTTGCCGCTGCTGCTGCGGCTGTCGCGGCAGACGGTGCGGGTCATCCGGCAGAACATCTACGGCTTCGGCTTCGGCATGAACCTGTTCGGCGTGCTGCTGACCGGCTGGCTCTGGCCGGTCTTCGCGCCGTCGGCCGAGTGGTTCGAGAAGGCCCCGCTCGCCGGCGTGGTCTACCACCAACTCGGCGCGCTCCTCGTACTCTTCAACTCGATGCGGCTGATGACCTTCGAGCGCGCCTCGACCAGCCGCGCGGTGCGCTCGGCCCGCGCCGCCGCCGGCCGGCTCGACGCGGTGCTCGCTCGCTTCGACCTCGACGAACTGTTGCACGCCATCGGCCACCACTGGAAGCGGCTGACGTTCGCCGCGGGGGTGCTGACGTTCCTCGGCTGGCTGGCGTCGGGGGCGACGCAGGTCGGGCCGGCCGAGGTCGCGGTCGTGCAGCGCTTAGGGGCCGTCCGCGACGACCTCGCCCCCGGTTTGCACCTGCGTTGGCCGTACCCGATTGAAGTCGTCACAAAACTGCGGCCGGCTGAAGTCCGCCTGGTGGAAGTCGGCTTCCGAATGCTGCCCGAGGAGCGCCAGAAGGCCCTCGACGCGGCGAGACTCGACCAGGCGAAGTTGCGCCAGACTGCCGGTGACAGTGCGATGACGTGGGGAGCGGCCCACGCCGACGGGGTGCAGCGGCTGCCCGAGGAGTCGCTGTACGCGACCGGCGACGGCAACCTCGTCGAGGTCTTCGCCACGGTCCGGTACCGGGTGCGCGACCCGCGCCGCCACCTGTTCGCGTCGCGCGACCCGGACGCCTTGGTCCGCCGCGCCGCCGAGGCCGCCTTCCGCGAGTTGGCGGCGGGGCAGGTCTACCTCGACCTCCTCACGGCGACGCGCGGCGACTTCGAGCGCCGCGCGTCGGCCCGGCTCCTGGAGCGCCTTCCGACAGCCGGCGACGAGTTGGGCGTCGAAGTCTTGGGGCTGACGGTCCACGACTTGCACCCGCCGCAGGAGGTCGTCGCGGCGTACCACGCCGTCGCGGAGGCGATCCAGCGGCGCGACAAAGCAGTGAATGACGCCCACGCCGAGGCGACTCGCGTCCGGCAGCGGGCGGCCGAGGAGGCCCTGCGCACGACCCGGCAGGCCGAGGCGGCGGCGACGCGCAAGACGGCCGAGGCGACCGCGGCGCGCGACACCTTCACCGCCTGGGCCACGTCACGCAAGACGCTGCCGCAGGCGGTCGAGTCGGCGCTGGCGGTCGAGGTGGCTCAGCGCGTGCGGGCGGGGCAAGACGCCGCGGCCGTGGGGCGCGAGGTGGAGGCGCGTCGCCAGGCGCTGTTGCAGGAGCGCCGGCAGTTGACCGACTTCCGGCTGTCACTCGACGCCGTGACGCTCGTACTGGCCGGCCGCGACAAGATCCTCATCGACGCCGCGACGCTGCCGGGCAAGCGGCACATCCTGCTGATGGACCCCGAGACGCCACGCCTACCAAGCGTCGCCTTCCCGCGCGAGCCGGAGCGGTAGCGGCGGAGCCACGGAGCGCGCCGTCACGCCTTCGTCGGGCCGCGCAGCAGGCCGCCGGGGGTGCGCAGCCAGTCGATCGCCGCGGGCAACTTCGCCACGCCCAGGTTCGCGGCGTTGCGGTCCAGCGCCTCCGCCAGCGCTTGCCCGAGGTCGGGGTGCTTGAGGAGCACCTGGTCGAGGACCGTTTGCGAACTGCCGCCGCGGCCGGTCGCGGCGTCGGTGACCGCCTGGTTCGACTCCTTGCCCTTGTCGCGGTGCGCCAGGACGATCGCGACGCCGAGTTGCGCGGCGACCGACGCCTCGGAGCGGCCGGGCGTCTCCGGGCCGAGGGCCTTGAAGACGCGCTCGGCGTCGTCGAGCCGGCGCTGCGTGACGTGCAACACCCCCAACTCGACCATCGCCGTGAGGTAGTCGGCCGGCTTGAGGTCGCGGTCCCTGGCGCGGGCGACCAGCTCGCGCTCGCGGCCGGTGGCGAAGGGCGACGGCGGCCGCGCGTCCGGGAGGCCCGCCGACTTGGCGACCGCGTCCGCGGCCGGCCGCGCGGGCAGCCACCAGCCGACGCCGGCGAGGGCCAGCAGCGCCGCGCCGCCGGCGGCCCGACGGCCCCAGCGGCCCCGGCCGGGCGCGGCGAGCGTCGGCATGCCGGTCGTCGAGGCGGCGAGCGTGACCGCCGCGGCCTCGGCGCTGGCCACCACTGGCGACGCGAGCGGCAAGCCTTTGGAGACCTTCGCCAGGTCGCGGCTGAACTCGCGGGCCGTCTGGTAGCGGTCGGCGGGCCGCTTGGCGAGCAGCCGGTGGATGGCGTCGCACAGCGCGGCCGGCAAGTCGGGGCGCAACCCGCTCAGAGGCGGGGGGACGCCCTGGACGTGCTGCAACGCCACGTCGAACACCGTCGCGCCGGTGAACGGCGGCTGGCCGGCGAGGAGGTGGTAGGCCGTCACGCCGAACGAGTAGAGGTCTGAGCGGTGGTCCACCGGCAGCCCCTGGACCTGCTCCGGCGACATGTACAGCGGCGTCCCCAGCGTCATGCCCGACTGCGTCAGGTTCAGCGGCTCGCCGCCGCCCGGCCCCGGTGCCGCGAAGTAGCGCGACAGCCCGAAGTCGGCGACCTTGACCTCGGCCTTTCGGGTGATCAGGATGTTCTCGGGCTTGATGTCGCGGTGGACCAGCCCCGCCTCGCTGGCGCGCTGCAACGCCGCCGCGACCTGCCTCAGGATGCCCAGGGCCAGGGGCAACTCGGGCGAGCCTTTGCGCGCGAGGTAGTCGCGCAGGTTGCGGCCGTCGACGTACTCGAGGGCAATGTAGCGCAGGCCGTCGAGTTCGCCGACCGCGAAGACCTGCACGATGTTGGGGTGCGTGACCTGGGCGACCGCCTCGGCCTCGGCCTGGAAGCGTAAAAGGGCCGTCGGGTTGGCGGCGTGGTCGCGGCGGAGGATTTTCAGCGCGACTTCGCGCTTGAGCGAGAGTTGCTTGGCGAGGTAGACCTGCCCCATCGCCCCCTGGCCGAGCTTGCGCAGCACCTGGTAGTCGCCGAGGAGTTTGCCGGTCAGGTCGTGCGGCGGGTCCGGGTCGTCGGCCATGCGATTTTTCCAGGCGAGCCAAGAGCGTCAGCGACTGGAGGTCTGAAGTCTTGTTAGCCGGACGCGCAAGCGACGGGAGCAAATCCCGGTGAACAACGCATGTGGGGAGACCAAGCCGTCAACACCCGCCAGCGTTGCCGATTCGGATTTGCTCCCGTCGCTCGCGCGTCCGGCTAACAAGACCGCCTGGACGCGTCGTCAGCCTACGAAAAAGGCCCGCCGGTGGTCAGGCCGGCGGGCCGTCACGCGCGTCCGGACGCGCGGCTCAGGAGGACTTTTGCGCGGCGACCCACAGCATGTAGGCGACCCGCTCGTTGACGGTCACCGGCGGCTTGCGGAGGCCGTCGCGCCAGGCGTAATAGATCATCGCGATGGACAGCATGGCGAGGTTGCAGGCGATCAGTTCAAACACGGCGAGGCCTCCCCGGTAGAGATTTGGCGGGGCAGCGTGAGGGTCGTCACGGCACTCCCGGTGCTGGTGTGCCGCCGCGGGCTTCGGCCGGTCACGCCCCAACACTAAGTCACACGCCGGGGCCGTGCAAACCGCGGCGTTGGGAATTGGCGGCATTTCCGGGGCGCTGTCGGCCGGACGGTCGGAAAGCCCGACACCGCTAGTTTTGAGGCACTTTCAAGCCCGCGCGGCCGGCTCGCCGCGCAAACCCGCCACGCCCTCCCGCCCCAACTGCACCAGCCGGCCGCCCACGTCGAGCTGGTACAGGTCGTCGAGCGGGTGGTAGCTGACCACGCGCACGGTCGTGCCGGGCGTGAGGCCCAGGTCGCGCCAGCGGCGCAGCCGCTCCGGCCGGTCGTCCTGCGCCTCGCGGATCACGACCGACTCGCCGGGCCGGAAGTCGCAGAGCCGCCGCAGCACCCGCGTGACGAGTTCGCCCGTCGGGCTGGGGATCGGGTGGCCGTGCGGGTCCTCGA
>JANXTD010000107.1 GCA_025352585.1 Fimbriiglobus sp. | reverse complement strand
GTACAGCGTCGTGCAGTTCGTCGATAACTCGCGACGTGACTCGAGCGCGCCGCGCCGGGCCGACCTCGCCGCCGCGACGCTGCAAGCGCTCGACGACCGCATCGCCGAGATCGTCGAGCAGCAGCGCTTCCGCGCCGAGGGCCTCGTCAAGGAGCACAAATCGCTCATCGGCACGTTGCGGGACATCTTGCTGGAGCACAAGACGATCGACAGCAAGGCGCTGGCGAGTCTGGTTCCCGGTAGCATGAACGAGTCGAAGCGGCCGGCCAAGGCCGCGATCAAGGCGACTGCCGAGACGATGACCGGGGCCGACGCCCAGTGACGCCCACGAAAGCAAGGTGCCTCATGGCCGAAATGCTGATTATTTTGCGCCGCGACCCCGCGACCGGGAAGCACAACATCGTCGTCAAGCTCGAGTCGGACGCCGACGCGTTGCCGGTGGAGCACGAGCAGATGCACAAGGCGCTCGTCGAGAAGCTCATCGGCAAGGGCATGAAGGTCGAGGACCTCGGCGAGATCGTCATCGAGCGCGAGGGCCAGACGCAGCCGCCCGTCGGCGAGCAGGAGCCGGCCGCAACTGAACGCGCGAAAGAGGCGCAGGGGCGGTAGGCGAGCCGGAAGCGTCAGCGCCCGGAGTTTTCGCGTCGAGCGCACGGGAGACTCCGGTCGCTGACGCTCCCGGCTCGCCTCGAACATTGTCACTCCCGGTACCCCCATGATTCTGCTGTTCCCCGACCTCGACACGGTCCGCCTCGTCCTCGCCGGCAGCCTGGCCCCGGCCGAGGCGACGGCCGCCCCCGCGTCGTACTCGACCGACGCCGACGGCCGGCTGGCGATCGAGACCGACGCCAAGCTCGCCCGCAAGGTAACAACCGATCTGGCGCGTCTCGGCGTGACCGTCGTCAAGCGGCACGTCGGCGAGGCGGCGGAGGCCTCGTGCTGGTTTCAGGTGCTGCCGGTGACGCGTGAGGCCAGCGTGCCGCAACTCTCGGCGCAGGCTCCGGTCCTGTTCGAGTTGGAGTCGGCCAAGGACTTGCCCGCGATCGTCGGCGAGATGCTGCGCCTGGGCAACGACCGGCAGTCGCTGCGCCGGCTCACCGCCGACACCGACGACGACCGCGTGTTGCTGCGCGTCATCGGCCCGCCGTACTACTCGCTGCTGCGGGCGATCGAGCCGTCGGCGGCCGGCACGTCGGGCCGCGTCCGGGCGTACCTCGAGCAGGCCCCGCGCGTCTGGGTGCAACTCGGCTACGCCCACCCGAGTGCGGCGTTAATCCGCCTCGACGACGGCCAGACGCTGCTGTTGCGGCCCGAGCGGGACTGGTTGTACCTGCCGGACGCGCCGTTTCAGGACGTGTACGAACTGCTCAACGTCCGGCTGCCCGCCGGCCCCGTCGATTGGGCGGAGGCCGAGTCGCGCGAGAAGTTGACGGTCCCGCTGCGGCTCGTCGCCGGGAACGCCGCGGACTTGCCGGAGTTGTGGGTGCTGCGCGGCCGGGCGGTCGAGCAGCTCGACGAGTTCGTCCGCGACGCCGACGACCGCATTACGCAACGGTTGAAGTTCGCCGTCGCCACCGACCCGGCCGGCAACACCGCCGTCGTGCTGCGCGTGACGGCGTCGAAGCTCGACCCGCCGGTGCTGCCCCTAGCAGACGCGGTGGGGTACAAGCCGTACTTCAAGATGCCGAACCTGTTCCTGCCGGCCGGCACGCGGCTGCACCCGCCGCTGCGCCGCGACGCCGTGCGGAAGCTCTTGGCCGACGACACCGACCAGCTCGTCTGGCTGGCCCCGAAGCCCGGCGGCAGTTTCGCCCCGGAGACGCTGCCCGAAGACTCGTTCCGGCCGTTGGAAGACTGGGTCGATTACGTCGTCGAGACGAGCCACGCCCCGCTGCAAGCCTGGATCGACGCGACCCGCTTCGACTTCGACTCCTTCGTCTGCGCCGACTCGAACCTGCCGAAGCCGCCGAAGCCGGACGACAAGGACGCGCGCAAGCGTCGGCCGCGCTCCGAGGGGGACGACGCCCCGCTCGCGCCGACCGGCGGCGCGGCCAAGCCGGCGGCGTCGAAG
>JANXTD010000096.1 GCA_025352585.1 Fimbriiglobus sp. | reverse complement strand
GAAGGCGAGGTGGTCGAGCAATACCGGCACGGCCTCGGCCGCCCGCATATGACCCAGGCTCCGGAACGCGACCGCCGCCTCGTTGGCGCGGGCGGGCACGGGGGCCGCAGCCTTGGCGACGGCGACCAGCCGCTCGACCGCCACGATCCGCCCGACCGCGAACTTGTCGGCGGCAGTTGACTGGGTGGGTAAGTTGGGCGCGTCGGCCGGCCCCTGCCCCATGAGCCACACCGCGAAGCATAACACGTTCATGAGAATCATCATTCGCGAAAGAGACGGGCGACATCATCGTACCCCACTGTTGTCGGGCCGTATCTGAGTCGGAGCTACGAAAATCTATTTCGTCAAACCGCTGGCAGAACCAAAGCACTAACTCAGGTCAACGCTGAGTTTGGTCTGGTCGGGGCCAAACGCTTTCTTGTCCCCCGCGATGTCGGGAGGGTCTTTGACGGCCCAAGTGTTGTCGATGCCGGCTCCAGTTTGCACCAGGCTGAAGCGTACATAATACGAGTATGTTCCCGACGCCCTGGTGTTGGTACCGTAAATGGCTATCGCTGCGGTCTCCTTGAAGTTCGCTCGGAAACGCCAGACCGTTCCTTGGGGCTGTTTAGCATTAGGGCTATCGATCTCGATGCCGGGATATTCGATGTCGTAGATGTACCCGCACGAGTCGAGCGGGTTATCGTCTCGCAATTCTGGCAAGCTAGTATCGTCTTTAAATGCAATGGACGGAAGAACCCTTGTCTTGCCCGCACCGGGCGGCGTGATGTAGCCTTGGCGATCCCACACCCTCCGAAGCCGCAAGTCGCTACCGGGGTAGTTGAAGTCCGCCGGATGCACGAGCCCCTGCCCCTCCAGCGCCCAGCCGATCGTGATTGCGCTGAGCTGAAAGGTTGTGGAGATACCCAGGGCGTCAGCCTTCTTGCCGGCGGCGTCTAAGGTCGTATCTATCTTGGGTTGCCGTTTGTCGTTGTTGGCCGAGATCTTCCCGTCGGTGGCGACCGTCACATCGACCCACAACACCGTGAACGACACGTCGTCCCCTCCGTTCGGGTTCCCAACCGGCACGGCTTTGATCTTCACGTCCTTCATTGCCCCGCTGCCCGCGGTCCCCTCCACCCACAACTGCTTCGGCAGCACGCCAGCGACGTTGTCGTACAACGTGCCGGACGGGACTTTGTTCCCGCCGGCCGCCGCGTCGTAGAGGTCCATCTTCCCACCGCCCCAGATCACCTCGACCTTCCCGCCAACGACTGGCTGCCCCCCCGCGTCTCTCAGCGGCTGAATCGTGATCTGCTGCCGCGGAGCCTTGTTGTCTGCCTTCCGCACCACCAGACCACCGATGGTGTCTTCGTTCTCCTCGGTGAACACAGTCTCCGTCACGCCGACTTTGATCTTGCCCGCGATGTCGATGTCGGCCTTGACATCAAGGCTTGGCCCCTCAAGCTCACCCGCGGCGCAGTCCGACACGCCCGGCTCCCACACCGAGCCGGCGGCCGCCACCAAGGGCCGCGGCTCGGTCGTGTACCAGAAGTTGGCACTCTGACCGATCACCAACCCTGGCGTAAACTCGTTCCCGAAGTCGCCGTAGCGTACAGACGGACCGGCCTGCAGCATGGAGCCAGAGAATACCTCCCCTGCCCCGTAGTCCCCGCCCGAGGC
The DNA here is from genome assembly GCA_025352585.1 of Fimbriiglobus sp. Taxonomy (GTDB): domain Bacteria; phylum Planctomycetota; class Planctomycetia; order Gemmatales; family Gemmataceae; genus Fimbriiglobus. The sequence continues at coordinate 2,054 of JANXTD010000096.1, read as the reverse complement.
GGTCACGACTCCCGCCTCATCCGTGCCGACGTACAAACTCGCGAAGCCCCAGAAGCCGTCTTGGCCGACGATATAGCTGTCGTTGTGGAGGTTGAAGCTCCACTTGTACTCGGCGTCGGAGGTCGCGGTCACCCGCTCGTGAACTGTCGCGTCGCCGAGTGAGCCGGTCCACGCGAAGTCCCCCTCGAACACCACGGGGTCCGGCGTCGCCGCCACCGCCACCGTCACGCCGGCCCAGGTCCGGTCGTCGTTGTCCCAGTCAGGCGTCGAGTTCGGGTGGGCCTTCCAGCGTCGGAGTCAGTTCTCGCGGACGCCCAACCTCCTCGCGGCCTCGGCCACCGAGTCGCCCTGCTCGGTCACGAGCTTGACCGCCGCCACCTCGAACTCGCGAGTGAACTCCCGCCGACCGTTGACCTTCGCGTTCGCCATGAGTGAACCCTCCTGTCAGCGAATCCACCCTGAACTCACTGTCCGCCAACCGTGGGGAGGTCCACCGATACTCCACTTCGGGGAATGGAGTATCGGGACGGTCCCGAATAGAATCTCGCCGGCTTCGATTTCTTGGTTCGCGTCCCAAAGCTCCCTGGCCTTCGCCCGCTGGGCGTCAGTCATGTTCGCCACCGTTGCCAGTTGCGAAGCCACGCGTGCAGGTCGAAACGGCGAGCGGACACCCGGCGTCAGCCCGAGAACTTCTCCGCCCCCTCGAAGCTCACCGTCGCCGTGCTCACACTCCGCACGCGCTTCGTCCGCACCTCATCGAGCAGCAGCGCGATCACGTCGGCGATCGGCTTCGGGCCGAGGTTGCGCTTCTCCTGCTCGGGGATCGACTCGTCGCGCACCGAGATCGTCCCGGCCTGGGCGTCCTTCTCGCCGACGACGAGCAGGTACGGGATCTTCTCCTGCGAACTCTGGGCGACCTTGGCGTTCACCTTCTCCGCCCGGTAGTCGCCCGACACGCGCAACCCGGCGGCCCGCAACTGCGCCTCGACCTCGCGGCCGTAGGCTTCGGACTTCTCGCTGACGGTCAACACGCGGGCCTGCTCGGGGGCCAGCCACAGCGGGAACGCCCCGGCGAAGTGCTCGATCAGGATGCCGACGAAGCGCTCCATGCTGCCGAAGGGGGCGCGGTGGATCATCACCGGCCGCTTCGCCGTGTTGTCCGGCGCGGCGTACTCCAGGCCGAAGCGCTCGGGCAGGTTGTAGTCGAGCTGCACCGTGCCCAACTGCCACTCGCGGCCGATGCAGTCCCTGACGATGAAGTCGATCTTCGGCCCGTAAAACGCCGCCTCGCCCACCCCCACGGCGTAGTTCAGCCCCGGCGTACTCTTGACGATTTCCAACAGCGTCGCCTCGGCCTTGTCCCACTGCTCCGCCGGGCCGACGTACTTCGACGACGCCGGGTCGCGCACACTCACCCGCACCCGGAAGTCGGTCAGGTTCAGCGTCTTGAGGATGAACAGCACGAGGTCGATTTCGCTACGCAGTTCGGCCTCGACCTGCTCCGGAGTGACGAACAGGTGGGCGTCGTCCTGGGTGAAGCCGCGGACGCGGGTCATGCCGCCGAGTTCGCCCGACTGCTCGAAGCGGTAGACCGTGCCGAACTCGGCGAGCCGCACCGGCAGGTCGCGGTAGCTCTTGGGCGTCGCCTTGTAAATCTGGATGTGGTGCGGGCAGTTCATCGGCTTGAGCAGGTACCCCTCTTGCCCGCTCATCCAGTTCAACAAAATGCTTAGTTTCGCGGCTTTGACCGTGCCTTCCTCCGTCATCGGTTCAGGACGGACTGAAGCTATGTGGTAATCTTGCTTAAGCGCGATAGCGTCAAGGACAATTTGTCCCATGCCGTACCTAGGCAAGTCAACTTCAGGGGTGGCCGGCGATTTGCCCTCTGCAAAAGCATCGATCATCGCTACGAAGGCTTTCTCCTGAGCGTCCGTTAGCAAATCCTTTTCGAGTAGCGTGAACCAGGTATCCACCGTCTGCACGATGGGGTTCAGGTACATCGGCGGGAACTGGGCGTCGGCGTAGTACGGGAAGTGCCCCGAAGTCCGGTACAG
>JANXTD010000240.1 GCA_025352585.1 Fimbriiglobus sp. | reverse complement strand
CCAGAGATTTGCTCCCGTCGCTCGCGCGTCCGGCTAACGAGACAAGCAAGAGTCGCCTGCGGCGGAGCCTTGAACCGAACTCGCCAACTTTTCACGCGAATCTCCCCCACGAGGCCCACTTCTGACGGTCCCGCAGGCTGTCGCGGTTGCGCCGGCACTCCCCTGCAAGCCGTCCCGCATTTGGCGGTTGTTCCGTTCGTGCCGGCGGGCGGAACGGGCGATAAGTGGCGTGTACCGCTGGGGGCGACGCCTCGCGGCTAACACGGACCGAGTCAGGGAGGATCAATCGTGAACGTGCGTACTCTCGCATTCAGCGCCGCGGCGCTCAGCCTGCTGGGCGGAACCGCCTCGGCCAAGGAGCCGGCCAAAGTCCCGGCCAAGCCGGTCGCCAAGGCGGCCGAGGCCAACCCGGTGGCCAACCAACAACTCGCCGAGGCCATCGGCACCCGGCTGACGAACACCAACGCCGCCCAGGGCGCGGATGTCAGCATCGTCACCGACAACGGCGTCGTGACGGTCACCGGGCCTTGCGGCAGCGTCGCCCAGAAGAAGGCCATCCTCGACGAGGTCCGCGTGGTCGCGGGCGTCAAGATGGTCCGCGACGGCATGACCGTCGGCAGTGGCGTCATGCAGGTCCAGGCCGTCGGCCCGGTCGCCGGCCAGCCGCAGTATGCCATGCCGCCGGGAGCCTCGCCAATGATGAACGGCGGCCCGCTCGTCGAGCCGGCCCCGGTCGGCATGCCCGGCGCGGGCATGGGCGACGGTAGCGCCCCGCCGCTGCCGAACTACGCCTGGCCGACCTACGCCCCGCACAACAACGTCAGCCGCGTCGGCTACCCGACCGCGTACCCGTACAACGCCTTCCCGTTCATCGGCCCGTTCTACCCGTTCCCGAAAGTGCCGCTCGGCTGGCGCTCGGTGACGATGACCTGGGAAGACGGCCACTGGTTCTACGGCCGCACCTCGACCCCGCAAGACTACTGGCGCGTCCGCTTCTGGTGAGAACGGCCTCCGGCGAACCCCCGTCGCCGGCAACCGGTCTTTACCTCCGGGGCCGGGCAGCTCACAATCCGTCATGGAAATGATGGAAAACCTGCTCGGCCCCGGCGGCGTTGTCTCCCGACGCTGGGGCCAATTCGAGTCCCGCCCCCAACAGGTCGAGATGGCCACGGCCGTCGCCACGGCGCTGAAGAAGGGCGAAAAGCTCCTCGTCGAAGCGGGAACGGGTGTCGGCAAGTCGTTCGCCTACCTCGTCCCGGCGGTCCAGGCGATCGCCACGCGGGACAAGTTCCGCGTCGTCGTCTCGACGCACACGATCGGCCTGCAAGAGCAAATCCTGACCCGCGACATCCCCTTCCTGCAAAGTGTCCTGCCGTTCGAGTTCCGCGCCGCCTTGGTGAAGGGCCGCGGCAACTACCTGAGCCTGCGTCGCCTGCGGGTCGCCCAGCAGCGCGCCGGCGGGCTGCTCACCGACGCCAACGCCGCGTCGCAACTCGTCCAACTCGGCAAGTGGTCGCGCACCACCAAGGACGGCAGCCGGGCCGACATCCCGTTCCAGGCGTTGCCGAGCGTCTGGGACCTGGCGGAGTCGGACAGCGGCAACTGCCTCGGCCGCGTCTGCCCGAACCACGCCGACTGCTTCTACTACAAGGCCCGCAAGGCGGCGTTCGGGGCCGAACTGCTCATCGTCAACCACGCCCTATTCTTCAGCGACCTCGCCTTGCGGAAGCAGGGGGCGGGCCTACTGCCGGACTACAACGCCGTGATCTTCGACGAGGCGCACACGCTCGAAGACGTGGCCGCCGACTTCCTGGGCCTGTCGGTGGGGCAGGGCGGCATCGATTATTTACTCAACCAGCTCATGGCCCCGCGCTCGAACAAGGGCATCCTCGCGGTCCACGGCGACGCCGAGAGTTTCGTGCAACTCGAAGCGACCCGGTTCGCGTCGGACCGCTTCTTCGGCAGCCTGCACGCCTGGCTCGGCAGCCAGCCACGCGCCACCGGCCGCGTCCGGCAACCGCTGCTCGTCCCCGACGTACTGTCGAACGAACTCAGCAAACTGGCGAGCCACCTGAATCGCACGGCGGCGCGGCTGTCGAACGAGGAGGACAAGATCGAGTTGACCAGCCGCGCCGGCCGGCTTGAGCTGATCGGCCTGCACGTCAAGCAGTGGCTCGCGCAAGAACTGCCGGGCCAGGTTTACTGGGTCGAAACCCGCCCCGGCCGCGTGCCGAAGACCGGCATCGCCAGCGCCCCCATCGATGTCGGGCCGGCGCTGCAAGAGCAACTCTACTCGAAGGTGCCGACGGTGATCCTCACCAGTGCGACGCTGAGCGTCGGCGGCCGCGGCGGCTTCGGGCTGTTCCAACGGCGGCTC
>JANXTD010000058.1 GCA_025352585.1 Fimbriiglobus sp. | reverse complement strand
CCGGCGAGCCACTGGAACCCCGACGACTACTTCGACGCCAACCCCAAAGCCCCGGACATGACCTACGCCCGCCGCGGCGGGTTCCTATCTCCGATCGACTTCAGCCCGCTCGAATTCGGCATCAACCCGCGCGACCTCGAGGCGACCGACACGACGCAACTGCTGGGCCTCTACGCCGCGAAGCAAGCCCTGACCGACGCCGGGGTCGAGTTCACCCCCGGCAAGCCCAAGAGTGTGGAACGCGGCAAGGTCTCGGTGCTGATCGGCGTGACGGGGACGCTCGAACTCGTCATCCCGCTCGGCGCACGCCTGGGCCACCCCAAGTGGCGCAAGGCGATGCGCGACGCCGGCATCCCCGAGGACCAGGTCGCCGACGCCGTCACCCGCATCAGCGACAGCTACGTCCCTTGGCAGGAGAACAGCTTCCCCGGTTTGCTGGGTAACGTCGTCGCCGGCCGCATCGCCAACCGCCTCGACCTGCACGGCACCAACTGCGTTGTCGATGCCGCCTGCGCCAGTTCGCTCAGCGCGATGCACCTCGCCGCGATGGAGTTGACGACCGGCAAGGCCGACGTGGTCGTCACCGGCGGCACCGACACGTTTAACGACATCTTCATGTACATGTGCTTCTCGAAGACGCCGGCGCTGTCGCCGTCCGGCAACAGCCGGCCGTTCGACGCCGACGGCGACGGCACGATCCTCGGCGAAGGCCTGGGCCTCGTGGTGCTCAAGCGGCTCGACGACGCGGTCGCCGCGGGCGACACGGTCTACGCGGTGATCAAGTCGATCGGCACGTCGAGCGACGGCAAGGGCAACGCCATCTACGCCCCGAGTGCGGAGGGCCAGAAGCGCTGCCTGCGAGACGCCTACTCCCGCGCTGGGTTCTCGCCCGACACGGTCGAACTCGTCGAGGCCCACGGCACCGGCACCAAGGTCGGCGACGGCGTCGAGGCGGCGGCCCTCGCCGAAGTCTTCGGCAGCGTCGAAACCTCGCGGCAACGCCCGTGGTGCGCCGTCGGCTCGGTGAAGTCGCAGGTCGGCCACACCAAGGCGGCGGCCGGCGCGGCGGGGCTGATCAAGGCGGCGCTGGCGCTGCACTTCAAGGTCTTGCCGCCGACGATGAAGGTCACGAAGCCGGTCGAGCCGCTGCTGCGCGAGGGCACGCCGTTCTACGTCAACGCCCAAATGCGGCCGTGGCTGCCGCGAGCCGAACACCCGCGTCGCGCCGGCCTGTCGGCGTTCGGCTTCGGCGGCAGTAACTTCCACGCGGTCCTCGAAGAGTTCGGCCCCGCCAAGGTCACGCCCGACTGGGACGGGCACGTCGAACTGCTGACGCTCTCCGGCACGCCGCAAGCCGTCGCCGCCGAGTTGGCGAAGCTGCCCGACGACGCGACCTGGAAGGCGTTCGCCCGCGCCGCCGAGGCGAGCCGCCTGACCTTCCGCGCCGACGCCCCGGCCCGGCTGATCCTTGTCGCCCACCGCGACCTGACGGACCTGACGGCTTTGCTCCGTGGCGCGAAGGCCAAGCTCGCCGCCGACGGCGCGACGGCGTGGTCCACGACCGACGGCGCTCACTTCGGCGTCGGTGCCCCGGCGGGCCGGCTCGGCGTGCTGTTCCCCGGCCAGGGGTCGCAGTACGTCGGCATGTTGCGTGAGGCCGCCTGCCTGTTCCCCGAGATGCTCGACACCCTCACCGCCGTCGATGCCGACGCGCAAGCCGGCGGCAAGCGGGTCGCCGATGTCGTCTACCCGGTGACGAGTTTCGCCGCCGACGCGAAGGCGACGCAAGACGCCGCGCTGCGCTCGACCGACGCGGCCCAGCCGGCGATCGGGGCGGTCAGCTTCGGCGCGTGGCTGACCCTGTCGCACCGCTTCGGCGTCAGCGCGAGTGCCTTCGGCGGCCACAGCTACGGCGAGTTGACGGCTCTCGCCGCCGGCGGCCGGCTGAGCGTCGCCGACTTCGTCACGCTGTCGCGGCTGCGCGGCCGGCTGATGGCGGAGCAGGGCGACCGCAAGTCGGGCGACCCCGGCACGATGCTCGCCGTGTCGGCCCACTTCGAGCGCATCGAGGCGGTCGTCGCCGCCGAGAACCTCGACGTGGTCGCGGCCAACTTCAACGCGCCGACGCAGACGGTGCTGTCCGGCTCGACGCCGGAGATCGACCGGGCGGCGCGGGCCTTCGCCGCCGCGGGTCTGCGGGCGACCAAGCTGCCCGTCGCGGCCGCCTTCCACAGCCCGTTCGTCGCCGAGGCGGCCAAGCCGTTCCGCGCCGCGCTCGACGCGGTCACCCTCGCCGCCGGCACGGTGCCGGTCTACGCCAACACGACCGCCGCGCCGTACCCCGAGGGCGGCGACGCCGCCAAGGACTTGCTCGGCCACCAACTCGCCAAGCCGGTCGCGTTCGTAGAGCAGGTCCGGGCGATGGCGAAGGCCGGCGTGACGACCTTCCTGGAGGTCGGCCCCGGCTCGGTGCTGACGCGGCTGACCGAGGCGACGCTGGGCGACTCGAAGTTGCCCGGCGAGGCCTTCGCCCTCGACTCGTCCGGTGGCAAGCGGCCCGGCACGCTCGACCTGGCGCAGACCCTGGCCCGGCTCGCCGCGCGGGGCTACGCCGTGAACCTGACGGCGTGGGAGGCGGGCAGCCGCTGCCGCCCGGCCGCCGAGCCGAAGCCGGGGCACACCGTCCCCGTCGGCGGCGCGAACGTCGTCCAGAAGCGGCCGACGCGCCCGCCGACCCCGCCCAAAGCCTTGCCGATTGCGACCGTCCCGCCCGCGAACACACCGGCCGGCGCTCCGCGTCGGAGTCCGCCCACAGCCTCGGGGAATGCCATGCCTGATCGTCCGAGTGAAGCCGCGTTCGACACCGGGCCGGGTGCCGGCCAGGGGGCCGCCCTGGCGCAGGCGCTGGCCCTGTCCCAGCAGACGCTCGCCGCGCTCTCGCAACTTCAGGAGCAGTCCGCCCGGCTGCACAAGCAGTTCCTCGACACCCAGAGCCAGGCGCAGGCGACGCTGTCGCAGATCGTCGCGCAGCAGAGCGCGATGCTCTTCGGCACGGCCCCGCCAACGCACGCCCCCGCCCCGGTCGTGACGGCCCCCGCTTACGTCGCGCCGGTCGTGGCCGCGCCGCCGGCCCCGGCGGTCGCCGCCGCGAAGCCGTCCCCCGTCGCCCCCGCACCGGTTCGCGTGGAAGCGCCGAAGCCGGCCCCGGCCCCGGTTGCCGCCCCGAAGCCGGCCCCGGTCGCCGCCCGCAACGGCGTGCCGGCGGTCTTGCTGGAGGTCGTGGCGGAGAAGACGGGCTACCCGACGGACATGCTGTCGATGGCGATGACGCTGGACTCGGACCTGGGTGTGGATTCGATCAAGCGGGTCGAGATCCTCAGCGCGTTGCAGGAGCGGTTGCCGCACGCGC
>JANXTD010000144.1 GCA_025352585.1 Fimbriiglobus sp. | reverse complement strand
CACAACTCGTGGGCCGTACCGTCACCGACGATGAGCTTTCTGACCGCCCGTTTTGACCCTCGCTCGCGCGTCGGGCTAACAAGAGTCGCCTGCGGCGGAGCCTCTCACTCCCAGTAGTCTTCCCAGCGGTCGGCGAACGCCTGCTTCAGCCGACCCAGGTACGCATCAGTTTTGATCTTGACCATCCACAGGTCCGGCCCGCCCGCGCCGCCCTTGCACACGACCCCCTCGGCCACGCCGTACTTGCCGGCGCGAACGTCGTCGGCGAACTTGCCGGTCAGCTTGCCCTCGTACACCACGCGAGCCGACGGCAGGTGGCCGAAGTCGGCGACGAACTGCCGCGGGCCGACCAGGCCGACCGGCTCGGCCGCCACGTCGAAGAGCCGCAGGGTTTTGGGGTCGCCCTCCTTGTGCAGCCCGGCGAACGACTCCGGCCCCAAGAACTCCGCGAACGCCTTGAAGCTCTGGACTTCGCGGTACGACGGGTGTTCGCGGAAAATCGCGTCGAGGCCGTCGGCGAGCGTGTCACGGAACACCTCGACGCACTGCCGAAGGTGGGCGTGACCCGCGGCGAACTGCGCGACGCCGGCCTCGGTGAGGTTGAACGCGTCGCGGCGGGTGCCGAAGGCGTGCCAGCCGAAGTCGCGGTCCCAGTCCCAGTGCAGGTTGGTCCCGTCGGACTTCTCGAACGCGACGCACCGGCCGCCGGGCGCGTCGGCACTGCCGGGGATTTTGGGGTACTGCAACATCGGCGGACTCCGGGACAGAACGCGAGGCGAGCGGCGGACGACAGTCGGCCGAGTGTTCGCCCCCGAATGGAGCGTCACGCCGCTCGGAAGGCTCGGGCCTGCGGACACTCGGGGTGTGAGGTCTCGGAGTACTTTCGGCCCCGCTCTCGGAATCGCACCGGAACGGTCCGGCGGTGTTCCCCCCGGACGCGTCACACTTCCCATCGCCGCCGCAACTGACTCCGCCGATGACGCGCCGTCACGCCGGAAAGTTCGCGGGACGCTTGCCACGTCGCAGGCGAACCATTACCGTTGTCAGATGACGCACGAGATCGGAGGTCGCCTTGCCTAAAACCTACTGCCACAGCTGCGGTTTCCTCCAGTCTGACGAGGCGGTCGCGTCCGGCCCCGCCCCCGCCTGCTCGGAGTGCGGCACGAGACTTCGCCTGCCGAAGGGCGCGGAGTTGCCCCCGCCGCTGCCTTCGACCGTGGCGGAGCCGCCGATCGGGTTCGCCGACGAGCCGTTGCCGCTGACCGAGGACGCGACCGACTTCTTGGCGCTGCCCGAGTCGCCGCCGCCGCGCCCCGCCTCGCTCGCGATTGCCCCTCCGCCGCTCCCGGTCGCCCGCGCCGTGCCGAGGGCCAAGCGGGTGCCGGCGGGGCCGTCGGCGGCGGTGCTGGGCGTCGGCGCGGCCGCGGTGCTCGCCGTCGGCGCGGGGTTGGTCGTCGCCGGCTGGCTGGCGCTGCTGCCGGGCGAGCCGGTTGCCGCCACGACCACGCCGGTCGCCGTCGATCGCCAGACTCGGGTGCCGCGGCAGCAGACTCCGGCGGCCCAGCCGGCCGAGAAGCCCGAGGACCGGCTGGCGGCCCTGCGCTCCGGCGACGAGGCGGCCAAGTTGCGCAGCCTCCGGCGGCTCGCGGACGACGCCCCCGCGGGCGCGGACGACCTGCTCACTCAGGCGGCGACCGAGTTGAGCCACGAGTCGGCGGCCGTGCGGGCCGCGGCGCGGGCGGCGCTCCAGGCCAACGACGGCACGCGGCCTCCGCCCGAGTCGCGGTTGCGGGTCGCGCTGTTCGGCACCAAGCCCGAGGCGCTGGCGTACGCGGCGGAGGGCTACGGCCGCACGCCGGCCCCGGCGGAGGTCGTCGAGCGCCTCGGCGAGCTGGGCAACGATGAGTCGGCGGCGGCCAAGGAACTGCGGCGGGCCGTGGTCGGGGCGCTGGTCAACTGCGACCCGGCCGCGCGGCCGCAAGCCTTCGGCCACCTCACCTACCGCCTCGACGACCCCGACGCCGGCGTCCGCGCCGCCACGCTCGCGGCGCTGCGGCGCGGCCCGCTGGCCCCCACGGAGCGCACGCTGCTCGCCGACCGCCTGCACGCCGCGGGCGCGCCGCGCGGCTTCAAGACGGCCGGCGCGCGGGTCTCGGTGGCGACGCTCTTGAAGGACGACTCGGCCGAGCCGCTTCAAGTGCTCGCGGCGTTGCGGCCGGCGCTCGCGGCCCTGGAAACCCCCGAGGTGCGGGCGTGCGCCCTCAACGCGGTGCTCGCCTCCGGCGCGACCGTGCGGCTGTGCGCCGAGGGCGACGGCGGCCCGACGCTACTCGGCCTGCTGGTCCGCGAGTCCCCCGGCCCGTACGAGCCGAGTCCGGCGGCGAGGCAGCGCATCGTCGCGGCACTCGTCGCCCTGGCCCCGCCGCCCGCCGGCCTCGCCCGCGCTCTGGCGACGGCCCTCGACCGCGACCCCGACGAGGAGGTCCGCGCGGCCGCCGGGAAGTACCTGTGCGGTGACCCCGTCGGCCCGACCGGCGGCCTGACGCTGGCCCGCAAGCTGCTCGGCTCGGCGAAGCTCGACCCCGCCGACAAGATGAAAGTCCTCGACGCCCTCGCGGCGTTGCCGGCCGGCGACCGGGCGCGGGCCGAGTTGCCGTCCGCCTGGCCCGAACTCTGGGCGCTCGTCGAGGGGTCGGCCGGCCAACCGCCGGCCGCGGAGTTGGCCCCCAGGGCGCTGGGCCTCCTCGACGGCCTCGTCGCCAAGCGCCCCGACGCCGCCGACGCGGCCAAGACGCGCCAGCTGGCCGACACGCTCACGCAGGTCGCCTTCGACCCGCCGACCGTCGGCGGGCCGCGGTACGACGACCAGGCCCGCGCCGCGGCGTCGGCGGTCCTGAAGCACTTCCCCGGCCCGGCGGTCGAGTTGCTGGCCGAGCGCGCCGCCAAGTCCGACGACGCCGCGTCGGCCGGGCGGGTCTACGCGGCGCTGGTCGGACTCGCGGCGGCCGGCCCGCAGCGCGACCTCGTCGTCGAAGTCCTCGACA
>JANXTD010000029.1:0-5000 GCA_025352585.1 Fimbriiglobus sp. | reverse complement strand
ATCGCCCCGGTTACCCAGGGCATACCAGCATTACTGCCGGCACTTGTGGTTCGTCCTTGCCGTTGTTCGGTGATACTCAATTCAACTTGGGCGTTGCTTTCGCAACCTTCAAGAAGCTTGGTGTCACCGATCGTCGGCGAGCACCTCACCCTTGGTAAGGCTCTTTCACTACCAATTTGTCAAAGAACACGTTTGAGGCGACTTCCGCGATTCCTTGTAGCCCTTCAAGACTTGCGTCTCGTCGAACCACTCGTCTTTCGTTTCCGTCGTCTCGGCTGCCAGTGCGTCGCACCAACACCCATATACTAACAGGCCGCCGGGGCGTGTCAACGGCTCGTCCCGGCCGATTCGAGAAATAGCGACCGGCCCGACTTCGGACCGCCCAGGCCAAGGCGGACGCCAGCAACTGCCACTCCCGTGTCGCACCCGATTCCGCCCCACTCCTCTTGGTCGCTTCCCCCCCGGCCGTTACACCTAACTCAGTCCCGTCGCCGTCCGCCTCGTCTCACTGGAACTTCGCATGGCCACGCCGAGTGTGCTTCTCTTGCGTGCCCCCGGCACGAACTGCGACGCCGAAGCCGCGTTCGCCTTCGAGAAGGCCGGGGCCGCCGTGCGCTCCGTCCACATCAACGAACTCCGCCAGCAACCCCGGCTCCTCAAGAAGCACCAGATCCTTCTACTGCCCGGCGGCTTCTCCTACGGTGACGACGTGGCGGCCGGCAAAATCCTCGCCGCCCAGCTCTCGACCTTCCTCGCCGACGCCGTGCGCGAATTCCGCTCCGCCGAGAAACTGGTCCTCGGCATCTGCAACGGCTTCCAGGTGCTCGTGAAGGCCGGGCTGCTGGTGCCGCCCGACGAAGACGGCCCGCTCGTGACCCTCGCCCACAACCCCCACGGCCGCTTCGAGGACCGCTGGGTCCACCTCGCGATTACGCCGAACTCGTGCCCGTTCCTCAAGGGTCTGACGCGGATGTACGTCCCGATTGCCCACGGCGAGGGCAACTTCGTCTGCCGTAAGGAGTGGATCTTCAAAGGCTTGGATCAAGCGGGTCAGGTGGTGTTACGCTACACCGACCCGCAGGGCCAGCCGGCCGGGTTCCCGCACAACCCCAACGGCTCGCAGGGCGACATCGCTGGCATCTCGGACGCCACCGGCCGCGTGCTGGGGCTGATGCCACACCCCGAGCGGCACATTTTGGGGACGCAACACCCGCGCTGGACCCGCGACGGCCTCAAACCGGAGGGCGAAGGGATGGCGATTTTCCGCAACGCCGTCGAGTACTTCACCGGGTGACCGTTGCCCGCGATTGTGAGGCACGGTTAAGGGGCTGTCGGAATCTTGCGGGGGACTTGCGATGACGACGCCGATCCGCGTGGGAGCGGTCAACTACCTGAACACTAAGCCGCTCATTGAGGGGCTGACACGCTTCGACCCGAACATCGAACTGTCGCTCGACCTGCCCAGTCAACTCGCTGAGCAGATGGCCGACGGCAACCTTGATGTCGGGCTGATCCCGGTGGTCGAGTTCTTCCGCGCTGAGCACTACGACTTCATCCCCGGCATATCGATCGCTTCGCGCGGCCCCGTCTTGAGTGTGACGCTATTCAGTCGGGTGCCGTGGGCACAGATTCGCACGGTCGCCCTGGACGTCGGTTCGCGCACCAGTGCGGCGTTGACGCGGATTATTCTCGCGCACAAGTACGGCGTCGAGCCGCAAGTCGAGCCGCTGCCGATGGATGTGCCGGCCGACGACGTGACGACCGACGCCGTGCTGCTGATCGGCGACCGGGCGATGCACGCCTGCCTGCCCGGCTTCCGCTACGCCTTTGACCTCGGCGAGGAGTGGACGACCTGGACCGGGCTGCCGATGGTCTTCGCCGTCTGGGCGATCCGCGACGGGGTCACGTTATCGCGGCGGACGGTCAACGCCTTCCACGCGGCCAAGGCGCACGGCCTGGCCAACGTCGGGGCGATTGCCGCGCGCGAGTCGCCCAAGCTCAAACTCGACCCCGGCTTCTGCCGACGTTACCTCACGAACATCCTTCACTACGACTTAGGGCCGCGGGAACTGGCGGGGTTGGCCCGCTACTATGAACTCGCCGTGCCGCTCGGTTTGGCCCCCGCAGGAGTCTCCCTTGAGCATCGACCGCCTCTTGTCGAAAGCCGTTGACGGCACCCGCCTCACCTTCGACGAGGGCGTCGAGTTGATGGCCAGCCGCGACCTGCTCAAGTTGGGCAAGGCCGCGCACGCGGTGACGATGCGGCTACACCCGGAGCCGTACCGCACCTACAACATTGACCGAAACATCAACTACACCAATGTTTGCGCCGCGGTCTGCGACTTTTGCGCCTTCTACCGTAAGTCGGGCGACGTTGACGCTTACGTGATGCCGCGCGAGGAGTTGTACGCCAAGATCGAGGAGACGATTGCCCTGGGTGGCGACCAAATCTTGCTGCAAGGCGGCATGCACCCCAGCCTGAAACTCGACTGGTACGAGTCGATGCTGTCGGACCTGAAGGCCCGCTTCCCGACGGTCAACCTGCACGCCTTCAGCCCGCCGGAGATCGCGCACTTCGCCCGCATCAACAAGCTGTCGTTGCTCGAAGTCCTGACGCGTCTCAAAGACGCCGGCATGGGTAGCCTGCCGGGCGGCGGCGGCGAAATCCTCGTCGATCGCGTCCGCAAACTGCTCACCAAGGGCAAGGCGCTGACCGACGACTGGCTCGACGCCTCGCGGGTCTGGCACCAACTCGGCGGCCGCTCGACCGCGACGATGATGTTCGGCCACATCGAGACGGAGGCCGAGCGCGTCGAGCACCTCGACCGGCTGCGCTCCCTTCAGGACGAGACCGGCGGCTTCACGGCGTTCATCTGCTGGACGATGCAGCCGGGGCACAAGATGGCCGACGCCCCGGCGGCGGGGTCGTTCGAGTACCTGCGGACGCAAGCGGTCGCGAGATTGTACCTCGACAACTTCGCCAACATCCAGTCGTCGTGGGTGACGCAGGGTGCCAAGATCGGTCAAATTGCCCTGTTTTACGGGGCCAACGACATGGGCAGCCTGATGATCGAGGAGAACGTCGTCGCCAGCGCCGGTACCGTCCACCACCTGACCCTCGAACAAATCCGCGCGGCGATTCGCGAGGCCGGCTGGACCCCCCGGCAGCGCAACGTCTGGTACCAACTCGTCGATGAGACGGCGAATGCCCCTGCTTCGCGGGCGTTGTCGCTCGTAAACTGACGCCCTCTGCCTCCTTGCACTCGGGGTTTTGCCGTGGCCCGCGACACCGACGACGACTTCCGGGACGACGCGCCGCCGACGGGGGCCGAGACGCGCGAGATGCTCCGCAACGTCGCGGCCTACCGCGCCGTCGTCGGGGCGGTCCGCGGCTCGGCGTGGTCGAGCCTGGCCTTCGGGGCGTTCTTCACCGGCATCTGGTACTTCGCCATCCCGGACAACCAGAAGACCAACGCCTTCGGCCTGCTCTACCTCGGGTTGGGCGTGCTCGAATTGACCGTCGGGCTGCTCAACCTCTTGAAGCCGACGCTCGAAGGCATTCTGTTCGACGGCGTCGTGCTGGTCGTCTTCGGCGTGCAGTCGGCGGCGCGGCAACTCCTGCTCGTCGGCGCGCCCTCGCCGTGGCTGCTGCTGTCGGCGTACTGGGTCTACTCGGGGGTGCAACGTTGCCGCAACTACTTCCAGATTCGCCGGGCGTTCCCGGTGCGGCCGACCCCGGCGAACTTGCGGTGGTTCAACGACATGATCCGCGACGTGCGGGCCGCCGACCCCGCCAACGACCCGACGGCCCTCGACTTGGCGAGCAAGCCGCCGCTGCGGGCGAAGCTGATCGGCGACAGCGCGTTCCTGGTCGCCTCGGGGACCGACGACCTGATCATCCTCGCCGCCGACGAGTTCGCCCTAATTGCCAACGGTTTCGAGGGCGACGACATGCGCGTCACGACAGGCTTCTTGATGCTCCAGGGCGTGTCGCGCGAACCCTTCCCGATCGACGCCGACAACTGGCGCAACTTCAGCGATTGGAAGAGGGCCAACGGGCTGGAGTAACCGGCGGGAATTCCGTTCACTATCGCGACCCCGATTCGCCGATATCTCTGAGGTGCCGAACCCTTCCCCCGCGGGGCCGACCCATGCGCATCCTCGGCCTCGACCCCGCGTTGCAAACCACCGGCTACGGTGTTCTTGACGTGACCCCGGACGGCCCGCGCGTCGTCGAGGCGGGGGTGATCCGGTCCGCCAAGGGGCGCGAGACTCCCGAGATGGCACCGCGGCTCGTCGCCCTTTACGATGGCCTGGTGGAAGTGTTGGAGCAGTGCAAGCCGGACCTCGTCGTCGTCGAGACGCTTTACGCCCACTACGACCACCCGCGCACCGCGATTCTGATGGGCCACGCCCGCGGCTGCTACCTGTTGGCGGCCGCCAAGGCGAGTGCGGAGGTCGTCGAGTACGCGGCGACGCACGTCAAGAAGACGGTCACGGGGCACGGCCGGGCGAGCAAGGAGCAGATGCAGCACGCCATCATGCGCGAGCTGCACCTGACGAAACTCCCCGAGCCGCACGACGTGAGCGACGCCTTGGGCCTCGCGCTGTGCCACTACTACCACCTGGGGTCGGGCGTGATCGGCGGCCTCATCGCCGGCTCACGCAGCGTCCGCTTCCAGGGCGTCAACCTGGCGATGCTCCTCGGCGAGGACGGCGGCGAATGATTACGAAGATGACCGGCACACTAAACCGCGTCCTCGACGACGAGGCCCGCGTCGAGGTCGGGCCGTTCGAGTACCAGGTACTTATCAGCGAGGCCAACCGCCGCACGCTGCAACTCCGCCTGGGACAGGACGTGACCTTTCACGTCTCGGAGTATTACGAGGGGAACCAGTCCGGCACTCGGCTCGTGCCGCGCAAGATCGGCTTCCTGAGCGAGCACGAACTCGACTTCTTCGACCTGTTCTGCACCGTCGATAAGATCGGCGCGAAGAAGG
>JANXTD010000949.1 GCA_025352585.1 Fimbriiglobus sp. | reverse complement strand
GGCCGCGCCCGCCACGCCCCGTGGCAGCCCGGCCCGAGCCGCGCCAGCCCCGCGATGACGGCGACGGAACCCGTCACGACCACCGCCGTGTTTAACCCCGACACCGGTAAGTAGCAGCCGACGACCGCCGCCGCCACGCACAGTTCGGGCGTGATCCGCGGCGGCAACCGGCCCGACGCCGTCACGCGGAAGGCCCACCAAATCGCCGCGCCGGTGGAGAACGTCGGGACGACCAGGACCAGCTCGTAGAACGGCCACGGCCGCCAGCACTCCAGCACGGCCACCGACGCCGCCAGCGAGGCCACCCCGAAAGCTACTGCACGCCGCGCGCTCGTCAGTGTGCGGGTCGCAACCGCAACCGACGCCGGGAAGAGCAGGTACGCGAACCACTCCGAGCTGACCGACCACGACGGGTAGTTCCAGTTCAAGCGGAAGTCGGGCGTCCAGGTCTGGACCAGCAGCAGGTTGCGGGCGAAGTCAGCGGCCGAGTAGCCGCCGTTCGTAAGTGTGTAGTCGAGGCGGTCGGCGACACCGACCATCGCCAGCACGGCCAGCAGCGTCACGAGGTGGACGGGGTAGACCCGCGCCAACCGCCGCCCGAGGAACCGACCGACGCCACGCAGGGTGAGCGTGCGGAACGACGCGGTGTAGTGGTACGCCAGGACGAAGCCGCTGAGGGCGAAGAACCCCGGCACCGCGAGGTGCCCCCGCGCCACCAACGGTGTCAAGGCGTCGAGTGCGGGGAAGAGCCGCAGCGCGTCGTTCCAAAAGTGGTAAGCGACCACCCAGCCGGCCAGCAGGCCCCGCAGCGCTGTCAGCGACGGGATTTCGCGGGGCGACGGGGCCGAACGGGTGCTACTCAACTTGGCCGTGGAACGACGTAACGGAGCGGATGATGACGAGCGGTTCGGACTCGTGAACGCAGTACTGGATGTACAGCGAGGCATGCGTGAGGCTACGAACTTCGAGCTTGGCGGCTCGGAGGCGATAAAGGGGCTCGCCCACGCCCCGCGGGGCTCGGGCGAGCCTTTGGCCCACCTGACGCATCGCCCGGCTCAGTTCCGGTTCTTGACCGGAATAGAGCCGCGACCTGACCAGGTTCAAAAATTGAACACGCGCTGGTCCTGTCACGATTACACGGTGCAGGGACGCCATTATAATTCCCTGCTTGGGCCACGCGAGCTACGGCTCTCGATCGCTTCGGCTTCCTCAATCATTTGCTCGAAGGGAAACTTTTCGACATCGTCTTCAATGTACTCGATCAGCATTTCGACTGTGAACTGCTTGCGATAGTACGCATAAACCCTGGCCTTGTGCTCGGGGGTTAGCTCCGGGAACTCGTCGGGGGTGTCGGGCGTCATGGCACGGTCTCCTGAAGGGTGTGGGAATTATACCCGCCCTACTTCTTGCCCGCAATCGCCTTCTGCACGGCCGTGCCCAGGTCGGCCGGGGTCGGGGCGACTTCGATGTTCGCCGCTTTCAGCGCCGCGATCTTGTCCTCGGCGCTGCCGCTGCCGCCGGAGATGATCGCGCCCGCGTGGCCCATGCGGCGGCCCGGCGGGGCGGTCTGGCCGGCGATGAACGCCGCCACCGGCTTCTTGACGTGCTTCAAGATGTACGCCGCGGCGGTCTCCTCCGCGGTGCCGCCGATCTCGCCGATCATCATGATCGCCTCAGTACCTTCGTCGGCCTCGAAGAGTTCCAACAGGTCGATTTGCGACGTGCCGATGATCGGGTCGCCGCCGATGCCGACGCACGTCGATTGCGTGAAGCCCAGGTTCGAGAGCTGGAACACCGCCTCGTAGGTGAGTGTGCCGGAGCGGCTGATGATGCCGATGCCCTTGCCGCCGGCGGGCGTCGGCTTGTGGATGTAGCCGGGCATGATGCCGATCTTGCACTCGCCGGGGGTAATGACGCCGGGGCAGTTCGGCCCGATTAGCCGCACGCCGGGCTTCGACTGCACGTAGCGCTTGGCCCGCGCCATGTCCAGCACCGGGATGCCCTCGGTGATCGCAACGATGACCTTGATGCCGGCGTCGGCCGCCTCCATGATCGCGTCGGCGGCCCCCGCGGCCGGGACGAAGATCATCGTCGCGTCGGCCCCGGTCGCCTTCACGGCCTCGTGGACGGTGTTGAAAATCCGCAGCGACTTGCCCGAGTCCTTGCCGGTCCAGGTCTGGCCGCCCTTCTTGGGCGTCACCCCGCCGACGAACTGGCTGCCGTAGGCGAGGCACTGGTCGGTGTGGAAGCTCCCGGCCGCCCCGGTGATCCCCTGGCACAGGACTTTCGTCGTTTTGTTGACCAGAATGCTCATGCGTCGCCTCGGCGTCGGGGGGAAAAGTCGTGGCGGTAGTGATAGCCGAAACCGGCCCGCGTGGCGAGTTGCCCTTCGGCATCCGATTCGCAGTAAGCTCCGTGAGCGCTTCGCGGTAGAACCGTCCGTCCCGACTCTTGACCCCTTCAAGGATTCCCCTCATGGCCAAGTCCACGACCATCGTCCCCTTCAAGACGCGCAACGATATCCCGGCCGAGACCCGCGCGGCCATCGACACGATGCTCAACGAGATGCTCGCCACGCTGACCGACCTGTACAGCCAGACGAAGCACGCCCACTGGAACGTCAAGGGCACGCACTTCTTCTCGCTGCACAAGGCGTTCGACGAGTTCGCCGAGGTCTTCGAGGACCACATCGACACCCTCGCCGAGCGCATCACGGCCCTGGGCGGCGTCGCCCACGGCACGGTGCGCATGGCGGCCGGCGGCACGCGGCTCGACGAGTTCCCGGCGGAGACGTTCGAGGGCGTCGCGGTGGCCCGCGCGGTGGCCGACCGCTACGCCGCGGCGGCGAACGGCTTCCGGCACAACATCGACTTCGCCGACGAGCACGAGGACAAGGACACCGCCGACCTGCTCACCGACATCTCGCGCGACCTCGACAAGTCGCTGTGGTTCCTCGAAGCAG
>JANXTD010000897.1 GCA_025352585.1 Fimbriiglobus sp. | reverse complement strand
CGTGCCGAAGAACTCCAGTGTCTTCTGGTCGGCGATCTGGAACTTACCTTCCGAGACACCGCCCATCACGCCGTCGTTGACGGCCTGCCACTCCTTCGCTGCGTCGGCCCCGGTGAACTCGAACAATTTTCGCGGCGATTCTTCAGCCATAACGAACGACCCCATCAGAATCAGCAGGGGCAACGCCAGCATTTTATGGGTCATCATCTCCCCCAATTCGTCGCCGTGACCGACAGTTGCAGCGCGGTCGCCAGCGACACCCACACGAAGTACGGCAGTTGAGCCAGGGCGACCGAGCGGTAGTGCCGCCAGACGGCAACCACCATCCAGATGTTAGTGGCCCACACGACCAGAATATCCACCGCCGCCAGCGGCAGGTTGCGCATCCCGAACTTGACCGGCGTGAAGGTCAGGTTCGCCCACACCGCCGCCTGCTCCTCGGCGGGCAACTCGAACAGGCTGGCGACGTGACGTTTCGGGATGACGAGGGTGCGGCCCTGCGTGACGGGGAAGCCGTCCAGGAGCGCCAGGGCGTACTCGCCCTCCAGTCGGATGCGGTTCGTCTCCAGGCGGCAGAAGTGGCAGTCGGGCTGGCCCATGAACGGACTCGTATCCAAGCGGAAGGTCGCCATCGGTCGTCCTCCCGATCATGGGGCATCGAGTGAAGGGACATCATGGCCGAAGGGGCAGCAGCGGCGCGTCAGCGACGATTTGAGGTTTGCCCGGCGGATGCGGGCGATGTAATATCGCCCGCATCCGCAGTCGATCCCCTCAGGTCTGACGCAGGGTCACGCCCTCCGCGCGTTGGCGGACCTGGACGCCGGGACCGCTCACCCCTTCGGCCACCCGACCGGCTACGAACTCGTCCACCAGGGCAGACGGTACGCCCCCAAGGCGGTCGTCGGCCTCGCCTGTCGGTACTCCGTGGGTCGAATTCTTCAGCCCGAAGAGTTCAGCGGCGGCGAGGCCCCAGGGCAGGCGAACTTCGTCCTGCGGAAGCTCGGCTTCGCCGTGGCCCGCAAGGGCGAGGACGCCGGTGAGGACGAGAAGTCCCCGCACAAGGACTGGAGCGAGCAGGAAGTCCGGCTGATCGTCTCCGACTACTTTGCGATGCTCGAAGCCGAACTGCTCGGCAAGCCGTTCAGGAAGTCGGACCACCGCAAGGCACTCGCCCCCAAGCTCCAGGGGCGGTCGGACGGGTCCATCGAGTTCAAGCACCAGAACGTCAGCGGCGTTCTGGTCGAACTCGGCCTGCCGTACATCGGCGGGTACAAGCCTCGGGGCAACTACCAGGGCATCCTCGCCACGGAGGTCGAGGGCTTCCTGGATCAGCACCCCGGCTTCCTCGACCAGTCGGCGTCAGCGCCGGTGGTCAACCCGGCGCAGGGCCAACGAGTCGCCGCTCCCGACCTCGACAGGATCATCGAAGACTCGCCGGAGAAGACCGTCGCACCCCCCACCACGAGCAAGCTGTGGCTGTCCCGTAAGGCCCGGAAGATCGACTTCGCCGAGCGGGACGCCGCCAACCGTCATCTCGGCAGGCTCGGCGAGCAGTTCGTGTTCGACTTGGAGCGGTGTCGCCTGAAGGCAGCCGGTCGGGACGACCTGGCCGAGCGGGTCGTGTGGGCCTCCCAGGACATCGGCGACGGCCTCGGTTTCGACATCCTGTCCTTCGACGCCGACGACACCGAGCGAATGGTGGAGGTCAAGACGACCGGCCTGGGGAAGTTCTTCCCGTTCTACGTCACGCAAAACGAGGTGCGCTGCTCGGAGGACATCCCGGACCAGTACCACCTGTTCCGGGTTTTCGACTTCGGGCGCGATCCTCGGCTGTACATCCTTCACGGGTCGCTGCGTGAGTTGTGCCAACTCGACCCTGTCCTGTACCGGGCGGTGGTCTGAGAAGACTCCGGCGGCGATCACTCGCATGTCGTCTCGCCGTACTTCAACACGGCCCCCCCGACGAGCACGCTGACCGAACGAAAGGCTACACCCGTCGTCTGCACATATCCCCCGCACGGGTGAACCAGACGGACAAGCCGCCCGTGTTCGTCGTCACACCGCCTAAGGTGCCACCGATCATCTCCCCCGTGATCCGCACGCCCAGCGCCCCTTTCCGCCCTCTGGTGCGACACCCGTGGTTCTCCAAGACCAGCCGCACGACGACGCCGGTGGCTTGACGGAAGCGGTTGTCATAGGGCTGGGGTTAGTCAGCACGTCCTTCGTCGCCCTGTCCGGCGCGTGTGCGCCTCCCCCGGCGGCAACAGGCGGTTGCTCTAACTAGGCAACGCCGCCGACACCACCGAAGCCGCCATCACAGCCTTCGATCTTCACCTGAAGTTCCGATTCGTTACTTCCGCACCCGCTCGATCAGCCTGGCGATCTGAGCGACCAGTTCCGCCTTCTGGTCGGGTCGGCTGCGGTAGTGGGCACCGACTGACTCGTGCGTCTCCAGGAACGCCTCCACGATGCCTTGGGCGACGATCCGAACCCGGTCGCTCGACCCGGCCTCGTCGTGTTCCGCCCGCCCGGCCCACTTACCCGGTCGCCTCAAAGCCGCCCGGCGGATAGCCGTTGCCTCCTTCGCGTCCAGAGCCGGCGGCTCCGCTCTCACCCAGAGTGCGTCGCGCAGGTACGGGCAGCCCGCGTCGATCACTGACTCGGTGCCGACACGCCACACCTTGCCCCCGACGACGCGGGCGAGCTTCCACTCGCTGACGTGTCCGCCGCCGCGAAGGTTGATGAACGGTCTGTACCAGTAGAACCCGTCCGGCAGGGCCGGCGGGTCGATCACTTCACGCTTGCTGACCACGTTTTCCCTCCTCCGAGTCGATCCCCCGGCAACTCCCGGCGTGTTTTCACTTCTCCGGTGGCCCGCACTCGCTCTGCGGAACCCACTCCGGGTCGAGGCCGCCGTCGAGGCTGGCTAGATAGACCTCGTGGGTGTCGGTTGTGAACATAGCGAGGCCGTCCACGGCCCGACGCTTGAGGACTCGGTACTGCACTCCCTCCCACTCCATGACCTGGCCCCGGCAGACCTTGCCGTCGCCTTTGCGTCCACTTCTCGACTTATTCGCGTCCGACATCTGTCTTCCTCCTCGCGGGTGAGCGGCAGGTCGGTGTCCGAGACGGCACGCCAAACCTCTACGCATTTTGACGCGATCACCCGACCGCTGGACGTGTCGCAACCGTCACGGCAGGCTGAAGTTGCGGACCAGAGGCCGCGCGTCGGGCTGGTGCCGCATCGCGTCAAAATGCGTAGGGGTCGCGGTTGTTACTTCCGCCCCGCCCGACGCCGAACTTTGCACCGCCGCCGAGGCGTTCGCCTGACCCGAGTCACGACCGAGGAGTCCGCCGTGCCGACCCGAACCGACATCCGCGAGGCGGTCACCGAGAAGATCGTCGCGGCCCTCAAGGCCGGCACCCCGCCGTGGCGCAGGCCGTGGGCCGGGGCGTCCGGGCCGCCGACGAACTGCGCCTCCGGTCGGGCGTACCGGGGGGTCAACCTGCTGCTGCTCGGACTCGTGGCCGCGGAGCGGGGCTACCGGTCCGGGGTCTGGGGCACGTTCCGGCAGTGGGCCGACCGGGGCTGTAGCGTGAGGCCCCGGCCCGCGGGCGTGCCGCCGGGCGGCTGGGGCACGCACGTCGTCTTCCTCAAGCCGCCCGGCCCGCGGCCCACGCGGGACGAACAGGACGACCCGGACGCGGACGACCGGGGGGCCGGGGGCTACCTGCTGCTGCGTCAGTACGTCGTGTTCGCCGCCGACCAGGTCGAGGGGGCGGGGGCCGCGGCGGACCCGGCCCCGGCGACGCCCGCGGGGTTCGCGGACTGCGGCCCCGCCGAGCGCGCGGTCGCGGCGACCGGGGCGCGGGTCGAGCACCGGGGCGGGCGGGCGGCGTACTCCCCGAGCGAGGACGCGATCCGCCTCCCGCCGAAGGGGGCGTTCTCCGGCCCGAAGGAGTATTACGCGACGCTGTTCCACGAACTCGGCCACTGGTCCGGGCACCCCGCCCGCCTCGACCGGCTGGACCGGAACGCGCGGTTCGGCGACGCGGCGTACTCGTTCGAGGAACTGGTGGCCGAGATCGCCGGGTGCTTCCTGTGCTCCGAGGTCGGCGTGCCGCAGTCGGACGACTTGAGCAACCAGGCGGCGTACCTCGCGGCCTGGCTCCGGGTGCTCCGGCAGGACCACGCCGCCGTCTTCCGGGCGGCGAGTCAGGCGTCCGCCGCGACCGACTACGTCCTGGGCCGCGCCGCCGACGCCGCGTGCGCCGCCGGGGCGTCACCCGCGGGGGCCTCGGCGTGACCGAGAACCGGGCGAAGGCGCGGTTGCGGCGGATGCTCGCCACGCTCACGGCGGGCAGCGTGGTGCACCTGCTGGCCGAACTGTTCTCGGAGCAAGCCGAAGCCGCCCGCCGGGGCGGGGACGACCTCGCCGCCGAGCGGTGCGGGAACGTCGCGGCCACCCTGTTCGTGGTCGGCCTGGGCATCGACGCCGCGTGCCCGCGGTGAACCCGCCCGGAGGGAACGACCACGAGCAGTGGCGAAGTTCGAGGGGGGTTGCGGCGGGTTCCCGGAGGGGGAGACGCGACCGTGACGACCTGGCTCGACTTCATTGAAGCGCGCGGCTTCAACGGCTGGACACGCACGCAGATGGTCCGCGAGGCCCAGCGGACCCGCTTCCCAGGCGACCTCCCCGCGGGGTTCGGGTTCCTGCGGGGGCCGTTCGTAGACCTCGGCTTCGAGAAGCTCGGCTTCAGGAGAGGGGGCCATGAAATTGGAAGTTAAAACTCTGTACTTCGCGGTGATCGGCACCCGGCGGGCCGACCTGGGGGAGTCGGTCGCCGCGCTGCTCTCGACCGAGGCCCTGGCGGTGGAAATCGGTCGCCGGCTGGTAGCCTGGAGGCCGTGGCTGCTGCGTTGTCGGGTCCGCGAAGTACACCTCACTTACGGGCAGACCGCCGAGATTGTCGAGCAGTGGGGTCGGGAGGACGCGGCCAGGGGGCAGCCGGTCGAGTACGCCGAGCAGATCATGGCCCCGTACCGAGAAATCTACCTCGCCGGCTACCGGGCGGGGTCGATTCGTGCTGACTGGTGATCGAAATCGTGGCCAGGCAGAGCGGCATGAAAGCGGAATCCAGTCCGGGCCGGGTGGTCGTCACGCCCGAAGTCGAGGCCCGCCAACTGCTGACGGTGTACTGCGACGGGGCGATTGCCCCGGTGGTCCCCCCCCCCGCTCGCCGTGAGGGCGTCGAGGGCACCGGGGGTGGCGACGACGCGGCCAGGACCGAATTTCGCGTTCATGCCGCTCTACTCCTGGCCACGATTTCGATCACCGGTCGTTACGAGTTGACCCCGCCCGGTAGCCGACGAGGTAGACCTCTCGGTAGGGTTCCATGATCCGCTCGGCGTACTCGACCGGCTGCCCCCTGGCCGCGTCCTCCCGGCCCCACTGCTCGACGATCTCGGCGGTCTGCTCGTAGGTGAGGTGTACTTGGCGGACGCGGCAGCGGAGCAGCCACGGCCTCCAGGCCAACAGCCGGCGGGCTATTTCTGCCGCCAGGCCCTCCGTTGAAAGGAGGGCGGCGACCGACTCCCCCAGGTCGGCCCGCCGGGTGCCGACCACCGCGAAGTACAAAGTCGTCTCCTCCACCGTCGTAACCCTCCCCTAACTCGTTGCTGACCTCGTGGTGAACTGCCTCACACGCCGACC
>JANXTD010000895.1 GCA_025352585.1 Fimbriiglobus sp. | reverse complement strand
GCCACGTCGAACTCGGGCACGGTGATCTCCAGGCCGTTCGGCTTGCGCACCGTCAGCGGCAGTTGCTCGACGCCGGCCGCGGTGACGCGCCAGGCGATCGACCCCTCGGGCACCTGCGGCACGGTGACCTTGAGTTCCGCGAGCGCCGAGATGCCCGGCGTGTACTGCGTGCCGTCGCCCAGCCAGATCGGCACGACGAGGATGTCCTTCGGCCCGCGGACGATCGCCGCCGGCACCCGGCCGTCGCTCGTCGGCACCCAGACGGCGGGGTCGGTCGCCCCGGCGAGCACCTCGCGCAGGATGTCGATCTCGGAGTTCAGCAGCGCGATCTCCAGCAGCCGGCCCTTGCCGTGGTGCGTGTCCTTCGAGAGGAACTTGTCCGACCAGTAGCCCAGGCCGCGGCAGCCCGAGGCGATGGCCAGGTAGGTCAGGATGCGGATCTGCTCCGGGTGGGGGCCGACCGGCTCGGCGAACTCGGCGGGGTCGGCGCGGCCGCACAGTTGCACCGCGTACCACTCCGGCAGGTGCGTTTGAATCCACGTCCACATCATCTTGCCCGGCGTGATCAACGCCCGCCGCTGCTCCAGCCAGTCCTTGTAGGCCGAGAGTTCGAGGCTCGAGAACAGCGGCCAGCGGTGCGCCCCGACGGCGTTGACGTACTTCGAGTAGGCCCCGTAGCCGTCCCACAGGTCGATCGAGCGCGGCCGGCGCGGGTCGTAGCTGCGCACCACCTCGGCGGCCCGCACGACGCGGCCCAGGTCTTCGCTCGTGCGGCCGTCGCCGAAGTGCCACATCAGTACGGCGTCGTTGGCCAGGAACTTGCGCAGGTAGCCGGCCGTGAGGTCGGCGTCGCGCTCGATCGCCTTGTCGTCGGGGCGCTTCGGCCGGCGCTTGGCGTCCCACTCGCCGGCCGGCAGCGGCAGCGTCGGGACGATCCAGAAGCCGTGGCGGATCGCCTCCTC
Organism: Fimbriiglobus sp.; assembly: GCA_025352585.1. Lineage (GTDB taxonomy): Bacteria > Planctomycetota > Planctomycetia > Gemmatales > Gemmataceae > Fimbriiglobus. The sequence continues at coordinate 1,138 of JANXTD010000895.1, read as the reverse complement.
GATCGTCGCGGGTGCGGCGTCGTTGGGGAACCAGACGGTGTTGAACTGCGCGTCGCGCAGCGTCTTCAAGGGGGTGTCGGTGTGGCGGATGGCGAGCATGAAGAAGGGGTCGCCGTCCACGAGGATTTGCCCGTCGCCGAACTCGACCGGCACCGCCTTGGGGTTCTTCGCTGGCCGGGCCGCCGCGCCGTCGCCCTTGGCGATCGGCGGGGCGTCGCCCTTGACGGGGCCGACTTCGAGGTCGTCGATCCAGACCTCCGAGACGCCCGGCCCGGAGTAGACGTTCAGGATGATGCGGTCGATGTAGGCGTCGGTGGGGTCGACGGCGCGGCCGAGGCGGGCCTGCAACACCGGCAGGTGTTTTTTGAACGTGTCGATCGGGTCGCCGAGGGTCATCGACTGCCACTGCCGCACCTTGTCGTAACTGTCGCCGGCGAGCACGGTCGTGAGCGCGAAGTCGGGGTTCTTGGGGTCTTTTTCGCGCGGGAAGACCACGCGGGCCTTGACTTGGGCCCCGGCGCGGTACGCCTTGAGCTGCACGCTGAGCACGAGTTGCTCGGTGAGCGGGGCCGGCGGGCACTCGTAGTAGTAGTGGACGAACTCTTTCTCGGTCGCGCCGCCGGGCGGGGTCGCCTCGATCTTGAGGTACTCCGAGGTCGCCGCGCTCTTGTGGTGCTCGGCCGAGACCTTGTGGTCCCGCTCCTCGTAGCGAATGTTGGCGTCGCCCTTGAGGAAGAACGTCGTCGATTTGGCGGAGAAGCCGTTGCGGTGCAGGGCCGACAGGCCCGGCGCGGCCGGCGGCGTCTGGGCGAGGGCGAGCATCGAGAGCGACAGGGCGAGGGCGACGGCCCCCCCCGCGAACACGCGAACCGCCATGCGTCAGCCCTCCCCCACGGTACCCCGGCGCGGCGGTATACCCCGAAGTGGGGTGGGCGCGAAGTGCAAACGTGGCGTGGCCAGGGCGGCGCACGATTTGGCCTTGGGTAGTTTGGCGGGACTGGGTACGGGGCGATCCCCCCACCCGGAGTCCCTCGCATGGCCCGCCCGCTCCTCGAACTCCTCGCCGACCTGCCCGACCCCCGCGGCCGCCACGGACGCCAGTACCCCCTCGCGGCACTCCTCGGGCTGACCCTCGTCG
>JANXTD010000886.1 GCA_025352585.1 Fimbriiglobus sp. | reverse complement strand
ATGACTATGTTGGTGCCAACGCCCGAACGCCGGGACGGCGGCACGACACCGAGGGCGACCGATGTTCGCGGCAGTGACGTTCGGGTTCATCGCCCCGCTGATCGACGCCATCGACTGGGGCAAGCTCGGCGGCGGGCTGGCGGTCCTCACGGCGGTGCCGGTGCTGTTCCTCATCGCGCAAGGCCTCGCCAACCGCGGCGTCCGGGCGGAGCTGGCCAACCTGACCGAACGGCTGAGGAACGCCGGCGACTCGCTGAGCAACGCCCAGGCCACCAACCAGGCCAACGCCATCGAGCTGGCGACGCGCAACCAGACCATCGCCTTCCACGAGCGCAACCACACGCAGCACGAGGCCGAGGCGACCAAGCAACGGCACTACACCGACACCCTCCTCGACGCCGGCCGGCGACTCACCAAGGAAGTCCGGGACTTGCGGCTGGTCAAGGCCGAGTTCGACAAGCTCCAGGGCCAGCGCGACGCCGACGCCGCCAAGGTGCGGCTGCTCGAAGACAACGCCCTGACGGCCGACGAGAAACTCGTCGCCCTGCGTAAACTCCTGGAGGAGCGCGAAAAGCTGCTCGAGCAGGGCGAGCGGCGCATGGGCAAGGCCCGCCGGCTGGAGGGCTACTTGCTCAAGGCCAAGGCGTTGCAGGCGCGGCCGCGGTTCAAGCCGCTGAGCGAGCGCAAGCGGCCGATCGTCTCGGTGCTGAACCTCAAGGGCGGCGTCGGCAAGACCACCCTGACCGCGCACCTCGGGGCGGCGCTCGCCCGCAAGGGCTACCGCGTCTTGCTCATCGACCTCGACCTGCAAGGCTCGCTGACCGGGCTGATGCTGCCGCCGGAGACGATCAACGATCGGTTCGCGTCGAAGCACCTGATGCAGGACTTCTTCCTGCGGGCGGCCCGCCGGCACTCGGGGGACGCGTCGCCACTAGGCACCCGGCCGACGCCGACGCTCACGCCATACATCGTGCCGGTGCCGGTCGCGCTGCCGGGGGCGTCGCCGTCGGGCCGCGTCGGCTCGCTGAGCGTCGTGCCGACCTCGGACAGCCTGGCCTACGCCGAGTTGAACCTGACGCTCGGCTGGCTGCTCAAGCAGGGCGAGCGCGACGCGCGCTTCCTGTTGCGTAAGGCGCTGCACCTCAAGGGGGCGAACGCCGACTACGACATCGTGCTGCTCGACTGCCCGCCGCTGCTGAACATCTCGTGCGTCAACGCCCTGGCGGCGAGCGACTACCTGCTCGTCCCGACGCTGCTGAGTGGGAAGTCGGTCGAGCGCGTGCCGCGGCTGCTGCACACGGTGAGCCGGCGGGAGTTCGTGGCGCACGTCAACGCCGACTTGAAGGTGCTGGGCGTGGTGGCGAACCGCACGCGGCAGGAGGAGCCGACGGGCCACGAGGCGGGCTTGTGGCAGACGCTGCCGAAGATGATTCAGGCGGGGGGCGCGCCGCCCGCTAAACTGTTCGCGTCGGTCGTCGCGCAGGACGCCACGATCACGGCGAACGAGGACCAGTTCGTCCACCCGAAGCCCGGCGGCCGCGCCGCGCAGATGATCGCCGACCTCGCCAACGAACTCGAGAAGGAACTCCCCGATGACTGTCGAATCGCTTAGCCACTACTTCCGCCACGCCGCGTACCCGCCCGGCCCCGACGCGCCGCCGGCCGACGTGCTGCACCGCATCGAGGCGGCGTTGCGGCCGTTCCTGGGCCTGACCCTGGAGGCGTTCGCCGACCTGCTCGGCAAGGTCAAGAAGCCGAAGGCCCCGCCGAAGCCGAAGAAGACCGACGACGAGAAGGCGGCCGAGAAGGCGGACAAGGCCGAGGCCAAGCGCGTCGCCAAGGAGGCCGAGAAGGCCCGCAAGGCCGACGCGGCGAAGCAGAAGAAGGACGACGCGGCCGCGGCGAAGCTGGCCAAGAAGCAGGCCGACATCGAGGCAAAGGCCACCGCGAAGGTGGCCGCTCAAGACGCCAAGGTCGCGGCGAAGGCCGCCGCGAAGCACGCCGCCGGCGAACCGGCGCGGGAGGTCGCCCGTCAGGTCGCGGAGGACCTGACGGAGTTGCTGAAGAAGTTCCACGGCGGGGGCATGCCGAAGGCCGACGTGGACGGAAAGTTGGCGTGCCTCAATGATCTCAGCAAGGTCCAGCTACTGCACGTCGCGCAACTGCTGGACTCAGACGCCGGGCTGAGCGAGAAGTCGAGCAAGCCGGCGCTGCTCAAGTCGCTCAAATCGACGATCCTGCTCGTCTGGAAGACGAGCGACAACGTCAACCATTGAGCGAGGGAAGTTCTGGCGAGCCATGATCGTCAGTGACTGGAGCGACAGCGTCGAGCGCATCGAACTCCAGGCGCTGACGCTTCTGGCTCGCTGGTCCCTCTACCGCTTCGCCCCGAACTTCTCCAGCAACGCCCCGCCTTGGGCAGTCGTCGTGGCCCAGCCGTCGGCGGTTTGCGTCTCGACGCGGAACGTCTTGCCGTCGGCCGTCGTCGCGGCCAAGGCGCGGACGCCGGCGAGCTTCGCCGCCAGGTCGGGCTGCTTCAGCGCCAGCGCCGCGAAGGTCACCGTCGGCAGCTTCGCCCAGTCCTCGGGGCCGGCCGCAATCGCCGCCGTCGCGCCGGCCGGCCACTTGGCCAGCGACTCGCGCAGGCCGGCCGTCAGGTGGTCGCGGCCGGGGGTCGGCGGGCGGTCGATGTCGCGCGCCTCCAGGGCGAGCAGGTACGTCTTCGGGTCCACCACGCGCAGCGCCGCCGGCAGGCCGTTGACCGTCGCCTTGTAGCGCGGGTCGCCGGCGAACCGGGAGTCGAGTCGGGCGTTGAAGCCGCTCAGGATGCGGCGCGTGTCGGCCGGGATGTCGCGCAGGTTCAGCACGACGACCGCGCGCGGGATCGGGTTGTCCGGCAGCACCGTGAGGCCGACGACGAGCGACCGGACCTGCCCCGGCTTGACGCCGATCTTGTCGAGCGTGTCGGTGACCGTCTTGGGCGGCACCCCCAGGTTTTGCAGCGAATTCGTCAGCGCGTCGGGGCCGTCGGCGGGCTGGAGGCTCAGCACCGCGTTCACCTCCGGCGGCAGGAAGCCGAGGTCGCGGTCCAGCCGCCGCGCCGCGGCGGCCTCTGGCGTCTCCGACTCCGCGAGCACCACGTCGCGCGGCCCGCGGTTAGTCTTACCGTTGAAGATGGCGTAAATGCCGAGGCCGAAGACCGCCACGAACATCGTCGCCCCCAGGATCGCCGGCGCGACGAACGGCCGGAAGCTCGACGCGGGCGGCTCCGGTGGGGTCGCCGGGGAGTCGTCGGCGGCGTGGGCGGCGGTCGCGGCGAAGCCCTCGCCGCAGCGCGGGCAGACGGTCCGCGCCGCGGTGCCGGTCGGCGCGAACTCGTAGGAGCAGAAGGGGCAGATCAGCCGGGCCGTCATGGCGGGAGTCTCCTTCAAAGCGTGGGCGGCTTGTCGTCGTCTTCGTCCTCGTCGGCCCCCTGGAGGGCCTTCAACAGCCGGTCCATGCCGCTCGACGGTGGGCGGCCCTTGGCGGCGGCGGGGCGGGCGGCCACCGGCGGCGGCGGCACCAGCGGCGGCGCGGCCACGAACGCCGGCTCGCGGTTCAGGATCAAGTCGATGACCCAGCAGCCGCGCGTGTGCGCCGGGCCGTCCGGGGTGTGCGCCTCGGTCCCCCGGCAGTGCCGCAGCACCGCCTCCTCGTCGCAGTCGGCGTCGAGCAGCGCGTCGGCCAAACTCGGCATGCGGTCGTAGGCCCGCGCCTCCTCGATGGCCTTCGCCAACTCAACGACGGCCTCGGTGCGCCACTCCGGCATCATCCGGTACAGCTTGAACGGGTTGCCGGCGATGTCGAGCACGTAACGCGCCACGGCCTTGCGGTCGGCCCGCTGCTTGGCCTCCTCGAGGTCGCCGACCTTCACGGCCAGGCTCTCCTCTTCCTTGGTGACCTTCTCCAACGAGGCGGCGTAGCGGACGTTGACGTTCTTGCCGTTGTCGAGGTCGGCGGCCGTGTCGCCGGCGGCCATCAGTTTCAGCGCGGCGGCGGCGTGCAGGCTCGCGGCGGTGCGGATGCGGCCGGCCTCGACGACGCAACGCCGCACGCCGTCGAGTTGGTCCTCGCCGGGGGGCAGTTCCGCCAGCAGCGACACGACGCCCGCGGCGTGCAGCGCCGCCTCGCCGGCCTGCTCGACGCTCAGCCCGGCGTAGCGCGACGCGGCCTGGAACAGCGGCACGGCGGCGTTGACCTTGCGCTCGTCGGTGTGGACGAAGCTGTCGGGGTCGGCGTCGGGGTCGGCGGCGCGGACGATGGCGTGCTGGGCGGCGCGGGCTTGCTCCGGGGCCGCCGCGCGGGCGGCGGCGTGCCGCGCCGCGAGGGCGTCGAGGGCGTCGGGGTCCTGGGCCTCGCCCGCGTGCTGCTCGCACCACTTCAGGGCGTCGCGCAAGTCGCCCTCGGGGATCACGTCCCAGACGCGCCGGCCGACCGCGCAGGCGAGCAGGTGCCACTGCCGGTCGGAGAGTCGGTCGCCGACGCGGGCCAGCATCGCCTCGGCGTCCCGGCTCGTCAACCACTCGGCTTCGGTCATGGTTCGTCGCCTCGGCGGACGCAAAGGGGGCGGGGCCGCGTTATTCTACTCATAGGCCGCGGTTGCGCCGCCGGCCCTTACAATTACCCGCATGACCCCGGCCCCCCGCGACCCCCCGACCCCCGCGTCACTCTTGGAGCGATGGGACGCGCGCTGGAAACTCGCCGGGCTGTTGGCCCTGAGCGTCGGCGCGTCGCTGCTCGAAGCCCCCGGCCCGCTCGCGGTTTTGCTCGGGGTGACGGTCGCCCTGGCCGTCGTCGCCGGCCGCGTTCCGGCGGGCGTCGTCGGCGGCCGCGTGCTGCTGCTGGCGTTGCCGGTCGCCCCGCTCCTCGTCGTGCTGCCGCTCGCCGAGGGCCGACACGGACTGGCGGTCGGCGCGACGGTGCTCCTGCGGCTCGCGGCGGTCGGCGTGGCGGCGTTGACGCTGGTGCGCACGACCGGCTTCCCGACGCTGCTGGCCGCGGCCCAGGCGTTGCGTGTGCCCGGCGTCTTGGTTCAGATCGCGCAGGCGGCGTACCGCTACAGTTTCGTGCTGGCGGGCGAGGCCCGGCGGACGCGCGTCGCCCTGCGCGTCCGCGGCTTCCGCATGCGCTCGAACGTCCGGACCTACCAGACGGTCGGTTACTGCGTCGGCGGGCTGCTGGTGCGCAGCGCCGACCGGGCCGAGACGGTCGCCGCGGCGATGCGGGCGCGCGGCTTCACCGGCACCTTCCGCACCACGACGACTTTCCGCACCACCCCGGCGGACGTTCTCGGCCTGGCGCTGTGCCTGCTGGCGGTCGCGGGGCTGATCGCCTGGGACCGGGGGTTGACCGGCGATGAGTGACGCCCTGGTCGCGCACGGCTTGACGCACGCCTACGCCGACGGCCGCGTCGCCCTGCACCCGATGACGTTCACGGTGCGGGCCGGCGAGCGCGTGGCGCTGGTCGGCCCCAACGGCGCGGGCAAGACGACGCTGTTCCTGCGCGTCGCCGGGGTGCTGCCGGGCCAGCCGGGGCAACTCGCGCTCGCCGGCCTCGACCCGGCGTCGCCGGCGCACCGTGCGGCGTTGCCGGGCAAGGTGGGTATTGTCTTCCAGAACCCCGACGACCAACTCTTCGCCCCGACCTTGCGCGAAGACGTGGCGTTCGGCCCCTTGAACCTGGGGGCGACGGCGGCCGAGGCGGTGGCGCTGGCCGAGGAGACGCTGGCGCGCGTCGGCCTGCCGGGCGCGGGCAACCGCACGCCGCACAAGCTCTCCGGCGGCGAGAAGCGCCGCGCCGCGCTCGCCGGGGTGTTGGCGATGCGGCCCGAACTGATGCTGCTCGACGAGCCGTCGATGTACCTCGACCCGCGCGGCCGCCGCGAGCTGATCGGCCTCTTGAACGGCCTCGCCGGCACGATGGTGATCGCGACGCACGACCTGCGCTTCGCGGCCGAGACGTGCCAGCGCGTGCTGATCCTCGACGCCGGCCACCTCGTCGCCGACGGCCCCACGGCGACGCTCTTCGGCAACGCCGCGCTGCTCGACCGGCACGGGCTGGAGTGAAATCATCGGGTGTCGGGTGTCGGGTGTCGGGTGTCGGGTGTGGTCGGAATTCGGCTCGCCGGTCGCTGACGTTGCCGCTGTCCACCTCCGGGGAGGAATCCCGACGGAGCAGTGAGCGGGCTGCCGAGTCGCGAGGTTAGCGGTTGTAACCGATGCGCGCGTACTGACTGCGCGAAGGCGGCGGCGATTGCCGAAATCGGCTCACGCCGTTTGGACGGC
>JANXTD010000877.1 GCA_025352585.1 Fimbriiglobus sp. | reverse complement strand
TCAACAAGTCCATCGGCCGGCACTGCTGGCGGCCGAAGTCGTCGATCATAAAAATACCGCCGTTGGCCTTCATCTGGAGGGGCGCTTCGTAGTACTTGCCGATCTCGTTGTACTTCAGGTCGAGCATCGGCAGCACCAGCTCGCCGCCCACGACGATCGTCGGCCGGCGGACGCGGACGAAGCGGCGGTCGTAGTCGCCGCCGCGCTTCAGGACCGTCTCGCCGCCGTCGAGGTCGGCCTCGTCGGCGATCGCGGTGTGCTGGATGGGGTCGTACAGCTTGATGATCTGGCCGTTGGCCGCGACGGCGTGCGGGATGTAGATCGCGTCGCCGATGAGGCGCGTGATGCGCTCGGCCACGCTCGTCTTGCCGTTGCCGGGGAAGCCGAAGAAGAAGATGCTCGACGCGGAGTTGATCGCCGGGCCGATCTCGTTGAACACGTCCTCGGAGATCACCAGGTCGGCGAACCCCTTCTGGATGCTACGCCGGGTCACCGTGATCTTCTTGACCGTCTGGGCCAAGACGCTCTCGACGTAGTCGGCGAAGGGCACCGGCAGCGGGCCGACGTAGCTCGTCTTGCTCAGCGCCTCCTCGAGCGCGGCGGTGCCCTTGGGCGGCTTGATCTCGTAGACGAAACTCGCGTCGCCGCTCGCGCCCTTCTGGCCGACGATGTCGATCAGCGACATCTTGCGCATGCCTTGCAGCACGCTCGACAGGCAGGCGAACGGCACGCACAGGTACGCGGCGATGTCGCCGCCGGTGATCTGGCCGCGGGTGTAAATGGTGCGCAGAATCATGTCGTTGACGAACGGCAGCCCGACGCCGAAGTCCTCGGCGTTCAGGGGCACGCGGGGCGAGTAGGCCCCCGCGGCGACCGGGGCGGCCTCCTCGTCGGGCGGCGGGTCGCCCAGCAGGGTCACGCCGTCGAGGCTGCCGAAGCGCTGGGCGTCCTCCAACAGGACTTCGTAGTGGGCCTTGTGCAGCCGCAGGTGGTCGATCGCCTCCTGGTCGGCCTTGGCCTCGGCCTCGGCGAGGCCGTCGAGCACCGCCGGGGCGACGACGTACTTGACGCCGTCGATGTACATGTGGTGCAGGTACTCGCCGGGGCGGACGTAGCAGTCGGCCGTGTGGTGCGGCATCGACAGCATTTGCTGGTAGAATTCCGGCGCGATGATGACCCGCATGGGACGCAGACTCCGCGGTGACCGAGACGGGGCCGGCCGACGGACCCCCCGAGTATGTAGAACAGAATCGTAGCCCTTGCCCGCCGCCGCGCCCCGGCCCGCCGCGAACGCCCCCTGGTGGACCCGATGCCCGACCGCCTGTTGACCTCCTCCGGCCTGCTCGTCGCGGTCGCCGCGCTGGTCGCCGGGGTGCCGCTGTTCCTGCGCATGCCGCCGTGGTGCGACCTCACGCTTTACGACCTGGCCGCGCAGAACCTGCTGCGCGGCGGCGTCCACTACCGCGACATCTTCGACACCAACCTCCCCGGCTTCGCCTGGCTCCTCGCCGGGCTTCAGGCGGTGCTCGGCCGCAGCGTCGAGGCGGTGCGGGCGGTCGACCTGTGCGTCGTCGCGGCGATCACGGCGCTGCTCGACCGCCTCGCGGCGTGGGGCGGCGGGTCGCGCGGGTCGCGCGCCTGGATGGCCGCCGGCGTGGCGCTGTTCTACCCGTTCACCAGCGAATTCAACCACGCCCAGCGCGACATCTGGATGTTCCTGCCGGCCCTCGCCGCGGTCGCCTGGCGCTGCCGGACGCCCGACTTCCCGCTGCGGGCGGCCTTCGGGCAGGGGCTGCTCTGGGGCGTCGCCATCTGGATCAAGCCGCACGTCCTGCCGGTGGTCGTCGCCGTCTGGGCCTGCACCCTGCCGGCACTGATCGCCCGCGGCTGGCGCGTGACCCTGCGCGACGCCGGCGGCTTACTGCTCGGCGGCGGGCTGCTGGGGGCCGCGGGCGTGACGCAGCTCGTCGCCTCGGGGACCTGGCCGCACTTCGTCGAGGTCTTCACCTTCTGGAACGTCAGCTACGTCTCGGCGATGGGCCGCGAGTTCGAGGACCGCCTCGCCACGCACCTGCTCTACTTCCCGCCGTGGGGCTACCTGCAATTCCTCACGATCCCCCTGGCCTGCGGCAACGTCGCGGTGGGGATGTCCGCCGGCCGCCGCGGCACGCTCACCCCGACGCGCTACGCCCGGCTGCTGCTGTCGGCGCTCTACCTGAGTTGGACGGCGCAGGCGCTCTTCATCCAGCGCGGCTTCCACTACGCCCACATCGACGAGATCCTCATGCTGCTGGCCCTCGGTGCGGCGCACCGGCTCTACCTCGGGGCCGTCGCGGCGGCGGTGCTTACGGCGACGAGCCTGCTCATCCTGGCCGGCCGGGTGCCGATGCAGAACCCCAACCCGGCGCTAATCAAGCGGGCCGACGGCCACGTCCTGTTCGTCCGCCACCAGCTCTTCGACGCCGAGCGCCTGGCGCTGTGGCGCGGCTGCTTCCGCACCGGCCTCAGCGACGCGGAGTACTACGAGCGGCAGTACGACCTCGCCGAGGTGCGCGAGTTCTACCCCGGCAACGACTGGGTGCAGCTCCACGAGATGGCGGTCGAGTTGCGGCGGCGCGGCGTGCGCGACGGCGAAGTGCTCGCCTGGGAGGACGCCCCGCACGCCGTCTACCGGCTCGCCGGCGTCGCGCCGGGCTTCCGCTTCCTGCACGTCCACGCGATGATGTGCCTCGGCGACGCGCAGGCCGAGCGCATCCTGGACGAGAAGGACGCCCTGACGGGCATCCGCTACGTCGTCGGCGACCTCAAGCGCCTCGGCTTCGCGAACCCCGCGCAGATCGGCGACCGCGCCGCCGCCGGCCCGGACCTGCTGCCGCCGAGCGTGAGCGACGGCGTCCGCGAGACGTACCCGTTCACGCTGCCGGCCGTCTTCCGCACCCGGCACAACACCGGCCGGTACTTGCTGTTCGAGGTGGTGCCGCAGAACCCCTAAGCAAGAGTTCAACCGCGGAGGAGCAGAGCAGCGGAGAAGACCCAAACCTGAAGTTGGTCTTCTCCGCTAC
>JANXTD010000863.1 GCA_025352585.1 Fimbriiglobus sp. | reverse complement strand
GCTGCCCAGCACCATCTTCAAGGCGCACGGCCGGTTGAGGCTGAGTTGCACGGCGTCGTAGACCACGCCCATGCCGCCGCGGCCCAGTTCGCCGACGATCTGGTACCCCGGCGGGGCCGACGGGGCTTGCGGCGGCGGCGCCGCGGGCGGGACGTGGGCGTCGGTGAGGTCGGGGTCGAAGCTGGGGGTCTCGGGCATGCTCACTCCGGGGTCGGGCCGCCGGCGCGCGGCCGGGGCTGCCAGGGTACCCGAACCCCGGCCGCGGGGCACCGTCAAAAGCCCCACCGACGTTGAGAATCGCCCCGCCCGCTGGCGGCCGGCCCCGCCGCCGGCTATCTGTAACCGCCCCACGCATCCTTCGGAGACTGCCATGCGGACGCTCCTCGCGCTGCTCCTCGTCGTGACCGCCGCCCCCGCGCTCTCGGCCCAAGCCGTGACGCGGCCGGTGACGCCGGACGACTACTTCACCCTGCGCACGGTCACCGAGTTCACGCCGGAAAGCCCCACTGCCTTCGCGCTCGCCACCTGGGACGCCGCCGACGACAGTCGCAAGACGGACGTGTGGCTGGCCAACGGCGACGGGACGAGCCGGCGACTGACCTTCGACCGCGCCAACGACCGGCACCTCCGCTGGGCCGGCCGCGACCGGGGCGAACAGAACGAACTCTTCTTCCTGGGCAACCGCAAGCGGGACGGGGAAACGAAGCCGCCGTACGACGGCAAGACGCAAGTCTGGCGCGTCCGCGCCGACGGCCGCGGCGGCCCCCAGCCCGTCACGCGCGTCCCCGGCGGCGTCACCGGCTACGACCTGGTGACCTCCGACGAGCGCTGGGACGGCGTCCTCTTCTACACCGTCGATACCGACGCCACGGACGACGACGACTTCGCCAAGTTGCGGGCCAAGTACGCCAAGAACGAGTACGGCCACGGCGTCCGCAAGGTCAGCGAACTGCACAAGCTCGACCTGCAAACGTGGGTGGACGAGAAGCTGCCGACCGCCAAGCGCTACATCCGCGAGTTGGCCGTCAGCCCCGACGGCAAGCGCGTGGCGATGGTCACCGCCCTCGACGACACCGTCGTCAAGAGCGAGGGCGAGAGCCGCGTTGATGTCTGGGAGGACGGCAAGACCGTCACCCCGCCGACCGACGTGTACCGCGCCAAGGCGGCGTCGCCGTACGCGTGGCTCGAAGGCTTGACGTGGTCACCGGACAGTAACCACTTCGCCTTCGTGGCGGTCCACAACGCCTACCCCGCCGAGGTCATCGTCGGCACGCACACGGCCGTCGGCTGGGGCGTCACGAAGGTGAAGCGCGACGGCTGGCAGGTCGTCGGCTACGGCCGCGCCGTGGGGCCGCCGGTGCAGTTCACCTCCGTCAATCAGCTCGTGATCCAGACCGAGGCCGCCGGCCTCGTCGGCTATTGCCTGTACTTCGTCGAGCAAATGGTGACGGAGCTTCGGGAGACTTCGGGGAACGTCACCGGCGTCTCCCGCGACCAGAGCGTCTGCTTGAACTCGACCGCGACGATGTTCCCCGAACTCCTCACCGAGAACGGCAAGGCCCTCACGAACCTGAACCCGCAGGTCAAGAACTGGCAACTCCCGTCGGTCACGCACGTCACCTGGAAGGCCCCCGACGGTACGTCGGTCAGCGGGGTGCTGGAACTTCCGTACGGTCACAAGCGTGGGACGAAACTCCCCCTCGTGGTGGGGATTCACGGCGGGCCGACGACCTCGTCGAAGGCGGACCTGGCGTTCGACCCGCACAACGGCCGGCTGTACTTCGCCGCCGCGGGGTACGCGGTGCTGCAAGTCAACTACCGCGGCAGCACCGGCTACGGCGACAAGTTCCTCACCGACCTCGTCGGCCGCGAGAACGACATCGAGGTCAAGGACATCCTCGCCGGCGTTCAGCTCCTCGTGAAGGAAGGCATCGCCGACCCTGACCGCGTGGCCTGCATGGGCTGGAGCAACGGCGGCTACCTGACCAACTGTTTAATCACGCTGAAGGACTCGCCGGTGAAGTTCAAGGCGGCCAGCAGCGGCGCGGGCATCCTCGACACGGTCGCGGAGTGGGGCTTCAACGACGAGCCGGCCTACCCGGTGGTCTTCAAGAAGGGTGCCCCGTGGGAGACGCCCGAAGTCTACCGCGCGACCTCGCCGACCTACGGCATCGGCAACGTCACCACGCCGACAATCGTCCACGTCGGCGGGGCGGACGAGCGTTGCCCGCCCGGCCACAGCCGGATGCTGTACCGGGCGCTGCGGGAGTACCGCAAGGTGCCGACGGAGTTGATCGTGTACACCGGCGAGCCGCACGGCCTGACGAAGATGAGCAACCGCCGGGCGAAGATGGAGTTCGACCTGGCGTGGTTCGGCAAGTACGTCAAGTGACGGGCGAGGCCGCGCGACGGGGAATTCAGCCCCCGAAGGTCACGCCGGTCAGCGCCAGCGCCGCCCGCAGCCGGCGCAGGTAGTCCGCGCGGGGGATCTCGACGGCCCCCATCGACGTGGTGTGGTTCGTCACCATTTGGGTGTCGAAGAGCGTGTAGCCTTGGCGTCGCAGGTGTTCGCCCAAGGCCACCAGCGCGACCTTCGAGGCGTCGGTGGCGTGGTGGAACATGCTCTCGCCGGCGAACAGGCCGCCCTGCGACACGCCGTAGATGCCGCCGACGAGTTCCCAATCGACATCGCCCTCGACTTGACTCCACACCTCGAGGCTGTGGGCGTGGCCGAGGCGGTGCAGTTCGGCGTAGCCGGCGACCATGCCGTCGGTCACCCAGGTGCCGTCCGGGCGCGTCGTGCCGCAAGCCCGCATCACTGCTTCGAACTCGCGGTCGATGGTCGTGCGGAAGCGGCCGGACTTGATCGTCCGGGCCAGCGACCGCGAGCAGTGGATGCCGTCGAGCTCGAAGATCGCGCGGGGGTCGGGCGACCACCACAACAGGGGGTCGCCCTCGCTGAACCAGGGGAAGACGCCGTCGCGGTAGGCGGCGAGCAGCGTGCGCGGGGTCAGGTCGCCGCCGAGGCCGATGAGGCCGCGGGCGTCGCCGGTCGAGGGCTCGCGCCAGGGCTTGCGCCAGGGGTCGGGGTCGGGCTGACGCATCGCACTGGGGCCTCGCGAGGCGGGCCGGCGTGGCCCCGGAGGTTAGTCATAGGCGCTCCCCGCGGCGCGGGCGCGGGATTTGCGTCGCGCCCGCCCGAACGGGCGTAGTCCTTGGGGCGGCGGATTCGTACAATACCCCGGACGAACCGGGCACCGCGCGGCCGCCGAAATCCCTTGCCCCACCGGCAGTAACGGCACGCCACGCGACCCCGACCGAGGACACGCATGGCCGCCAGCCCCCCGCCCCCGACCGACCCGCCCGAGGGCTTCCTCGCCCCCATCGATGGCCTCGACATCGTTGACGAGTTGCGCGACAGCTACCTCACCTACGCGCAGTCGGTCATGGTCAGCCGGGCACTCCCCGACGTGCGCGACGGGCTGAAGCCCTCGCAACGCCGCATCCTCGTCGCCATGAACGACCTGGGGCTGAACCCGTCGGGCACGACGACGAAGTGCGCCGGCATCATCGGCGAGACGATGAAGCGCTACCACCCCCACGGCGACTCGTCGATCTACGACACGCTGGTGCGCATGGCCCAGGACTGGGTGATGCGCTCGAAGCTCATCCACGGCCAGGGCAACTTCGGCAGCGTCGCCGGCCTGCCCGCCGCCGCGCACCGGTACACCGAGGCCAAGCTGACCCCGGTCGCCGCCGAGATGCTCGCCGACCTCGACCAGGAGACGGTCGATTTCATCGACAACTACGACGGCAAGTATCAGGAGCCGCTCGTCCTGCCGAGCAAGTTCCCCAACTTGTTGG
>JANXTD010000794.1 GCA_025352585.1 Fimbriiglobus sp. | reverse complement strand
GCCCCGAAACTTTCGCCCGGCTTAATTTCTTGACCCAACAGGCCACGCAGAAGCCGGCCAGAATCGGTATTGGCGTTAATGTTTACGCCGGTCAGGGCTGACGCTTCCCGCCCCGTGCAATCGCCCGAACTAACAACCCATGCCCATCGCCACTTCGGCACGCCGTTAAGGTCGAGGGGGAACAGCCCTTTAAAGGTTGCAAGATAACTACCGACAGGCAGAGTCTCGCCACGAACCTTAATCGCACCCATTACAAACGGGTCAACAGCATTGCTCACTTCGCACCTCCTTTGATAATAGCTTCAACCGAAGCCATCGTAATCCCGACTCGCCTTACACCTAAACGAACGGCCACAAGCCGCCCGCCCTTGATCCACCGCGTCACAGTCTGCACGCTCACGCACAAGCGTTTGGCACACTCTGCCCGCGAGATTAATACTTCATGATTCATACCGATACCTCCTGATGCATCAACTTGACACACTATACTTATCGCCCCGACTGCCGAAAATAATGACCCCTCGACCAAAGAATTGCCAAAGTTTCTGAAGCGAAATGCCGGGGTCGAAACTCGGCTTACGCTAATGAGAACAGCAGAGCGACGATGGTGCACACACTGAAAACTTTTGGAGTCTCAGTAAAATAGGTCATGCCCCGTCGCCGCAAAGAATGTGCAGGCGTAAGGGTAAGGTAGGGGTGGCTAAAAACAATTAGCGAATGTCTCGCCGTGACCGCTCACGCCAAAGCAACGCATGAACTTTGGAGTTAGCGAACAAATGAGTTTGAAAACTTTGAAAGCTATAACCGCGGCCATAATGGCTGTTGCCAGCCGCTTCGCGGGTTAAGCCTTAGCGGGAAGTGATCGGCTTCGACCCCGTGACGGGTACTGAATACGGGTACTGAATCCGGCAAAACGGGTACTGAATTCGGGGTACGGGTACTGAATTCGGGGTATAAATGAGAAAAGCCGACGCCCCTTGCTCTGTCGGGGAATCGGCCAAAGTGCTACGAAATAAGGCTTAAATGCAGTCGGGGTGGCCGGATTTGAACCGACGACCTCTTGCTCCCAAGGCAAGCGCTCTACCAAGCTGAGCTACACCCCGTCAGACGCCCATCATACGACCGGCACGCCCACGCGGGAAGGCCAGCGTTGCCGGCCGTCACTCGCCCTTCCGAGGCGGCGGGCCGTCCTTGCGATCCCGCCGGCGGTACGTCTCGCTCGTCTCCCGGCCGGCCGCGTCGGTGAAGACGAAGGCGTAGGTGCCGTCCTTCTGGATCGTGTACATGACCGACAAGGTCTTGCCGCGCAGTTCGTACTTCAGCCTGTACGCCTGGTTGGCGTCGTCGCGGACGAACTCCGTGATCTTCGCACCGCGTAGCGGCTGGCCGGCGGGGCGCACGGGGGAGTCGCGGGGCTGCGGCTCGATGCCGTCGCCGCGGACCGTCACGACGCCGCGCATCCCGCCGTTGATGTAGGGGTACTTCTTCGTCGAGTAGTAGCGGTAGACCCCCTGCTCCGTGCGGCCGTTGAACTCGTCGAGGTCGGTCGGCGCGTTGCCGTTGGCGTCGGTGGTGCCGTAGAGGGCGTAGCCGTCGAGGGCGTAGGCGATGGGGTTGCCCTTGCCGGCGGCCTTCTCGAGGTGGAGCGGGGCGACGTGGTAGTGGTAGTCGTCGCCGCGGCCGCAGTGGCCGCCGTACTCGTCGAGTTCCCCCGCCAGGAAAGAGTCCTCGCCGCGGTTGTTCAGGGCGTTGAAGATCGGCACGCCGTTGATGGCCAAAGCAATCGCGCCGCGGTACAAGCTGGTTTTGCCCGAGATCGGCTTGTCGGCCAGCCGCGGTTTGAGCGGAATCTGCCAGGCGTTCTTGCCGGTGTACGGCTGCGGCAACGGCACCTGCTGTTGCCACGCGCGGATGCCGACCATCATCGGGTGGTCGGGGAAGCCGCTCGACCCGACGTAGAGCGTGTCGTCGTCAGAGCGCAGTTCGAGCTTGTCCTTGAACGGCTCAAAGTGCTTTTGCGCGGCCGGGGCCGGCTTGTCGGCCGGGGTGGCGAGCAACGGCACGACGGCGTGACCGGCCAGCAGCGCGGCGATGGCCAGGGCGATTGCGGGTCGCATCGGGGTGCTATTCTCCGCGGTCAAGGGGATCGGTGCGGTCAGTGTGACGCGCGCGGCCGAAACCCCGCCGCTCCAAATCGCGGAAGTCCCACGTTTCGTTAAGGTTTCCCGCGGAGTTGCGTTACAATGGTGCCCGCCCTGCACTCCCCGGAGGATTCGCCGTGCCGTCTCGCCGCCTCGGTTTGCTCGCCGCCGGCCTTGCCGGTGCCACGCTGTTCGCCGCCGGTCTTTGGCTGGTCAACGCCCCGCCGCCCGGTGCCCCCGGAGCGCCGGGCGATCTCGCCGCCGCCCCGGCCAAGCCCGCCCCCGACCCGTTCGGCTCCAGCGCTGCGTTTGACGCGGAGGTGCAGAAACTCGGGCAGATCACGCCGGGGCAGTTCGCCGCCGCCTACCCGCCGCCGGCGTACCTCGCGAAGCTCTCGTGGGACCCCACGACCGCGAAGTTCTTCGACAAAATCAACGCCGAGAAGGTGCTGAAGCCGGCCGTGACGCACCCCAATCAGGGTCGGCCTTACGTGGAGCCGGCCTACGAATTGCCGGGGTACAAGCTCACGCCCGACGAACTCGCCGCGTTCAAGGCCAACGGCTTCGTCGTCTCGGAGCGGCTCGGCGGCTACTCGTTCGGGCAGGCGTACTACGACGTCTACACGCGCGACTTGCCGGTGTTCATCTCGTCGGACTCGGTGCTGCACGCCTGGCACCGCAGCTACGACGCCATGCTCGCCGAACTCGAACTGACGTACCTGAAACAGGCCCTCGAATCGCTGCTCGGCGGGATGCACGACGCCCTGCCGGAGGCGCAGGCCGCCTACGGCGCGGGGCTGCTGAAGGACTCGGTGCTCGACGCCGACTACTTCCTCGCCGTCGGCCGCAGCCTGTTCACTGACGGCCAGGTGCCGACCAAGTTCGCCCAGAACGACCGCGTCGCCGCAACCCTCGCCGCCGTGAAGGCCGAGGGGATGCACACGTTCGAGTTGTTCGGCCGCGAGCGTAAAGTCGATTTCAGCCAGTTCAAGCCGCGCGGGCACTACGAGGCCGACCCGGAGTTGCGCAAGTACTTCAAGGCGATGATGTGGTGCGGCCGCACCGACCTGCGCGTCGCCGGCGGCTACGACCACACCGGCGTGCTGTCGAGCGGCCGGGAACTCGGGGCGGCGGTGGTGCTGCTCGACCAGCTGCGTCGCTCCGGCCGCGAGGAGTCGTGGCGGCAGTTCGACCGGGCGATCCAGACCTTTGTCGGGCGCACCGACTCGGCGACCTTCGACGACCTGGCCCGCGTCACCGCGGCGGCCAAGGTCCACTCGCCCGCCGACCTCAAGTCCGACGACGATTTGAAAGCCCTCGCCGAGGTGGTCCTCGACTCCAGCGCCGGCAAGCAAGACGTGCGCGGCGACGTGTACGACTCGCCGCACCCGCTTGTGCAGGTGTCGTTGCCGCGGTCGTTCACGGTGCTGGGGCAGAAGTTCGTCGTCGATAGCTGGGTCACGTCGAAGGTCGTGTTCGACGACATCCTCTGGGACGACGTTAAGGTCACCCGCCGGGTGCCGAGTTGCCTCGACGTGGCCTTCGCCGCACTGGGCAACAACCACGTCGTGCCGGACGTTGTCGGGCGCATCGAGGGCGGTCCGCACCGCTTCCGCGACGGCAAGCCGTACCAGCACAACCTTGCCGCCGTGCGCAACGTCCTCGACGCCCTGGAGCCGAAGGCGTGGGACGAGACGATGTACATGGCCTGGCTGAAGACCCTGCGGACGCTGTCCGCCCCGGCCGACGCCAAGACGCCGGAGGCGATGCGCACCCGCGCCTGGGCGATGAAGCAGACCAATACGCAACTGGCGTCGTGGTCGCAACTGCGGCACGACACGATCCTGTACGTCAAGCAGTCGTACACGGTGAGCGCGATGTGCTACTACCCGGCCGGGCTGGTCGAGCCGGTGGTGCCGTTCTGGGCACAGCTCGAAGCGACCGCGGGCCGCTCCGCCGACCTGCTCGCGGCGACGCCGTTCCCCCCGGCGGTCGCGGCGACGCAGGCCAAGCAGGTGAAGTTCCTGCGCGACTTCGCGGCGCAGATGGGCCGCCTCAAAACCGTAGCGACGAAGCAACTGGCCCAGCAAGAGTTGACCCCTGACGAGCGCAAAGTGCTCGAAGACGTGATGCAGATCGGCCACCAAGCTTTCGGCAGCGCGCGGGTGCCGAAGTACACCGGCTGGTACCCGGCGCTGTTCTACCGCGGCCCCCAGGACTGCGTGAAGTGGGACGCTCTTGTTGCGGATGTCCATACCGACGTGCCGGCCCCCGACCACGGTGACCCCGGTTGCGTATTGCACCAGGGCGTCGGCGGGGTTGACTTGCTCATCATCGCCGCCGAGAACGGCAGCGACCGCGTCGCCTACGCCGGGCCGACGCTGAGCCACTACGAGTTCGAGATGCCGGGCGTGGCGCGGAAAAGTGACAAGGAGTGGAAGACCGACCTGCTCGACGCGAAAGTGCCGCCGCGGCCGGAGTGGACCCGCGGCTACCTCGTCCCGCACCCCGACCGCAAGCCGGTCGAAGCGGGCTGGCCGAGGAACCAGTTGCTCTCCGAGCCGTAACCGGCCCGGCGAGCGGGGGACGACAGTCCCCCGAGACTT
>JANXTD010000793.1 GCA_025352585.1 Fimbriiglobus sp. | reverse complement strand
GGTCCGCGACGGCACCCCGGCGTGGCTCGACGTGTTCGCCAACTTCCTGCGCATGGGGCCGGTCACGGTGCTGCTGATTGTCATCGGCTTCACGGGGCTGCTGCTCGAACTCAAAGTCCCCGGCACGACGGTCCCCGGCATCGTCGCGGCGCTCTGCTTCATCCTGGTGTTCTGGGCGCACACGCAGTTCAGCGGCCAAGTTGCGGTACTCGGGGCACTCTTGTTCATCATGGGGCTGGTGCTGATCCTGATGGAGGTGTTCGTGCTGCCCGGCTTCGGCGTCGCCGGGGTGACGGGGATCGTGCTGATGCTCGCCGCGCTCGGCCTGGCGACGGTCGGCCTCGCCGACGGCGGCCTGCCGTCGAGCGGCGACGACTGGGTGCGGCTCGGCGCGAAGATGTCGCAGTACCTGTTCGGCCTGATGGGGTCGCTGGCCCTCGCCTTCGGCATCGCCCGCTACCTGCCGCACCTGCCGTACGCCAACCGCATGATGCTGCTGAAGCCCGGCGAGCAACTGCGGCGCAACTCCGCCGAGGCGATGCCGGGCGTCGCCGAGGCGGCGGGGCTGCTGGGCGCGGTCGGCCTGACGATGACCGTGTTGCGGCCGGCCGGCTCCGTGCAGTTCGGCGAGCAGTACATCGACGTGGTCAGCGACGGCTCGTTCGTCCCCGTGGGCGTGCGGGTGCAGGTCGTCGAGGTCGAGGGAACGCGCATCGTCGTGCGGCAGGTGTCGTAAAACCATCGGGTGTCGGGTGTCGGGTTTGGGGTGTCGCAGACCGCGAACACTGACCCCTGCGATACCCAGTCGATTCTGCGAAACCCGATACCCGATAACCCGACTTCGACTCCCACTCCGGAAGGACAAGAAGAGATGGACTGGTACCTTCCCGCGGCCGGCTCGCTCTTCGCCGTCGGCTTGGTGCTGCTGCTCGCCGAGTTCTTCGTGCCGACCGGCGGGATGATTCTCGTCGCCGCGGTGGCCTGCTTCGCCGCGGCCGTCGGTGTCTTGTGGCTGTTCGGCAGTACGCTCGAAGCGGTGATTGCCACGCTCGGGTTGTCGCTGGGGCTGCCGGTCGCGGCGTCGGTGATGTTCGCCGGCTGGCGGCGGATGTCGCTCAAGTCGGCGCTGGACGCGGACGCCGTGGATTCGACCGTCGGCGACTTGCCCGAGATCGCCGAGTTGGAAGGCCTGCGCGGGCTGACCGGCAAGACCCTGTCGCCGATGCGGCCCGCCGGGATGGTGATGCTCGACGGCCGCCGCGTCGATGCGGTCAGCCAAGGCCCGATGATCGACGCCGGCGAGTGGGTCAAGTGCGTCGAAGTGCGGGGGGCGACCGTCGTCGTACGCCGGCTCGACCGCCAGCCCGAGCTGACCGACCTGGCCGGCGGCGAGCTTGAATTGGACGTTTGATCGAAGTCAAAATGGGCAAAGCTTGCCCGGCTGCTTATGATTGTTGCAGCGGCCGGTTCGACCCGGTCGGCACACCTCCCGCGCCCACCCCCGAAAGGTTCGCCCCACTATGACGCTCTTCGCCGCCCCCGCCGACGGTCCCGAGCCGTTCACGATCGTGCTGATCATCTTCGCCGCCGTCGCCGCGCTAATCTTCCTGATCTTCCTGTTCGTCTTCTTCGGCTTCGTGAGGCTGTACATCCAGTCGCTGCTGACCGGGGCCGACATCAGCATCTGGAGCCTCATCGGCATGAAGCTGCGCAAGGTCAACTACGAGATGATCGTCAACCAGAAGATCGCGCTGGTGCAGGCCGGCGTCGAAGTCACCACCGAAGACCTCGAATCGCACTTCCTCGCCGGCGGCAAGATCCCCCGCACCGCCGCGGCCGTGATTGCCGCCAACAAGGCCAACTTGAACCTGTCGTGGCGCACCGCCGCGGCGATCGACCTGGCCGGCCGCAACGTGCTCGAGGCGGTGCAGACGAGCGTGATCCCCAAGGTGATCGACTGCCCGGACCCGACCAAGGGCAAGCAGTACCTCGACGCCGTCTGTAAGAACGGCATTCAATTGCTGGCCAAGGCCCGCGTGACGGTGCGGACGAAGCTCGACCGGCTCGTCGGCGGGGCCGGCGAGGAGACGATCATCGCCCGCGTCGGCGAGGGCATCGTCAAGGCGATCGGCTCGGCCCACGACCACAAGGAAGTGCTGGCCAACCCCGGCATGATCTCGCAGACCGTGCTGCACTCCGGCCTCGACGCCCAGACGGCCTTCGAGATCGTCTCGATCGACATCGCCAACCTCGAGCCGGGCGAGAACATCGGCGCGAAGTTGCAGGCCGAGCAGGCGACCGCCGACTTGCGGGTCGCCCAGGCCGAGGCCGAGAAGCGCCGCGCGGCTGCGGTCGCCCGCGAGCAGGAGATGCAGGCGCTCGTGCAGGAGAACCGCGCCAAGGTCGTGCTGGCCGAGGCCGAGGTGCCGATGGCGATCGCCGAGGCGTTCCGCACCGGCAACATGGGCGTGATGGACTACTACAACATGAAGAACCTGCAAGCCGACACGACGATGCGCAGCAACATCGCCGGCATGGGCACGCAGAACAAGGACGGCGGCCGGTAGGGTTTGGGACTCCCGCGAACTGAGGGGCGCGTCGATGAACGGCATCCTGATCTTCATCGCCATCGTGGTCATCTCCAGCACGATCGGCGCGGTGTCGCGCTGGCTGAAGAACCAGCAGCAGGAGGAGCAGGCGCGGCTCGCCCGCGAGCGCTCCGGCACCCGCGCCGCCCGCCCGGAGACCGGCACCGACACCATCGACCGCTACGTCGCCGAGATCGAGCGGCTGCGCCAGCGCAAGGCCGGCGGCGCGGCGGCCCAACGCGCCCCGACGCCGCCGGTGGTGCGCCCGGTGGTGCGCAAGGCCCGCGTCGCCGACGACACGCCTTTGCTAGTGCGACGGGCGAAGCCGGCCCCGCCGCGGGTCGAGGACTTGCCGGTCGCCCCGGTGGTCGCGCGGCCGGCCCTGACCCCGGTCGTGACCCCCGGCGGCTCGCTGTTCCCTCAACCCGGCGACTTGACTGCCCGGCCGGAAATCGCAGCCGAGAAGACGACGCAGGTGCCGCCGTTCTTGGCGCTGCTGTCGTCGCCGAAAGGCCTGGCGACGGCGATGGCGATCTCGATCGTCCTCGGCCCGCCGCGCTGCAAGCAGCACCACGTCTAAGCGACTGGCTGCCGACTCCCGGCGAACCGCGGACGTCAGTCCGCCGGGTGTTGGCCCTCACCTAAAACCGCCCGGACTCAAACCACCCGGCGGAC
>JANXTD010000783.1 GCA_025352585.1 Fimbriiglobus sp. | reverse complement strand
CCCGGAGGAGCAGAGTAGCGGAGAAGACCAAACCTTGAATTTGATTTTTCTCCGCTACTCTGCTCCTCCGCGGTGAAATTCTGTTTTCAGAGCAGCGCCGCCCGCAGTGCCTTCACCAAATCGCCGGTGTCGCGCTCGAAGACGGCGCGGAGGTCGAGCAGCACTTCGCCCGCCTGCACGCGCGCCAGCACCGCCGGCTCGCTGTGGCGCAAGGTGGCCGCCAACTCGCCTTCGCTCACCGCGTGCGGCTTGAGCGCGACGACGACCGTCGGCAGGGCGATGTCCGGCAAAGAGCCGCCGCCGACGTAGGCGGTCTCGTCGCGCAACGTCACCTCGGCGTTCACGCCTTGGAGAGCGGTGCGCAGGCGTTCGGCACGGGTGCGCAGCTCGCCCAGCGGCGTCGTGAGCATCCGCAATACGGGCAGCTTTCGCATGGCGTCGGCCGGGTCGCGGTAGAGGCGCAGGGTCGCTTCGAGCGCGGCGAGGGTCATCTTGTCGCAGCGGAACGCGCGCATCAGCGGGTCGCGTTCGAGACGCTCGACGAGGTCGCGGCGGCCGGCGACGATGCCGCACTGCGGGCCGCCGAGGAGCTTGTCGCCGCTGAACAAGACCAGGTCGGCCCCCGCCGCGAGACCTTCGCGGATCGACGGCTCGCCCGGCAGGCCGAACGGTGCGAGGTCGAGCGCCATGCCGCTGCCCACGTCGTCGATCACCGGGATGTCGTGGGCCTTGCCGAGGGCGACGAGTTCGGCGAGACTCGCGCACTTCGTGAAGCCGCGGATGCGGAAGTTGCTGGCGTGGACGCGCATCAGCAGGGCCGTCGCTGGGGTGACCGCGGCGGCGTAGTCGGCGATGCGGGTGATGTTCGTGGTGCCGACTTCGCGCAGGGTCGCGCCGCTGACCGCGAGGATGTCCGGGATGCGGAAGCCGCCGCCGATCTCGACGAGCTGGCCGCGCGAAATGATCACCTCCCGCCCCGCCGCGAGGGTGCGAAGGACGAGGATGGTGGCCGCGGCGCAGTTGTTGACGACGGTCGCCGCCTCGGCCCCGGTGACGTGGCAAACGCTAGCGCGGATGGGGTTCTGCCGGCTCGACCGCTTGCCGGTGACGAGGTCGAGTTCGAGGTTGAGGTACCCTAGCGCCGCGGCGTGGGCCGCGGCCGCCGCCGACTCCGCCAGCGGGGCGCGGCCGAGGTTGGTGTGCAGCACGATGCCGGTGGCGTTGACGACCCGCCGCAAGATCGGCCGCGACTCCGCCACGAGTTTGGCCGCGACTTCATGGGCCAGGGCGTCGAGCGCCGGCGACTCGGCGGCGCTCCCGGACAGCAGCCGGTCCCGCCAGGCGGCGAGGACTTCACGGGCGGCGTGCGTCACGGCGTCGCGCGGCATGTGGTCGGCGAGCGCGGGGTGGGCCAGCAGCTTCGGCACGGCTGGCAAGTCGCGCGGCGTCACGACGCGGGCACGAAGCGGCGCAGGAACTTCACCCCGGCCAGCACGTCGGGCCAGCGATCGACGCCGTTGTCCCGATCGACGGCGACGAAGTCGCGGTACTCGACCGATTCGAGAGTCGCCAGCATCACCAGCCAGTCGATGTCGCCGTCGCCGACGGCCACCTCCTTGGCCCCACCGGACGCCGTGCGGGATTGGGCGTCCCGCGCGTTGACGTGGCGGATGCGGCCGGCGAAGGCGACGGCACTTTTCACGGGGTCGTGGCCGTTGATCAGGAAGTTCGCCGGGTCGAAGTTGACCCCTAGACTCCCCGTGTCGAAGCTGTCGAGGTACTCGCGCGTCGCGGCCGCCGGGTCGAGGCCCGGCTCGAGCGCGACCGACACCCCGAGGCGGTCCGCGGCGACCGCCAGGAACGTCAGCGACTCGCGCAAAGTGAGGCCGCGCGGCGTCGTCAGTTCGTCCTTCGTCGGCAGGCGCGGCATCGGCATCAGCACGACGCGGGGGCCGAGGTCGGCGGCGAGTTGCAGTACCTTCGCGAGGTGTTCGAGCCGGACTTGCAACTGCTCCGGGCTGTCGAGGCCGCGCCGCAGCGGGCAGTTCAACGCCGTGAATTCGAGGTTCGTGCCGCGGAGGAGCGTGCGCAGTTCGCGGCGGCCGGTCTCGCTGAGTCGCGTCGGGTCGAGGTCGCCGACGGCGTCGGCCTGCACCCCGGAGACGCCGGCGCGGGCCGCCGCCTCGAACGCCTGCCGCACCGGCAGGCCGGCGGTTTCGAGGACGACGCCGAGGCGGATTCGGTTCATGCGGCTCGGGGGCTAGAGTTCGACCGGGAGTTCGTAGTCTACCGCGCCTGGCACCTCTTGTGGCTCCAGCATCTCGGTGAATGGCCGCACCAGCTCGCGGAAGTCGGCCGAAGCCAGGTGTACGGTGCCCCAGCGCGGGCTACGCCGCTTCATGCGTTCGCGGTACTCCAGCGCCGGGACCGCCCGCATCAGGTAGCGGCGGTCGCGGAAGACGAACTGGTCGGGGGTGTCGTCGGGCAGCGTGAACGGCGGGACGATCTGGTAGACGAAGGCCAAAACGCCGCGGAAGTCGGGGCCGAAGTGCGTCGCCCACTTGACCAGCCCCGACACGTCCGCCGCGTCGGCCCAGTTCTGCCAGACCTTGCGCGGCTGTTCCGCCGTGCCGCCGGGGAACTTGCGGCCCTTGACATCGACGACGAGCCGGGCGGTGTCCGGCCCGACGATGATGAAGTCGAGCGACTTGACGACCTCGTCGCCGAGAGTCGAGCGCTTGGCCTCATCGACGGCGACGAAGCCGACCTCGCGGTCCCTCAGGAAGGCCTCGAACGCCGCCTCGTAGTGGTTGGAGCGGATCACGGCTTGGCCCGCGTGAGTTCGGCCGACACGGTCGCCACGAGTTCGCCGCGCGGCACGGTCGCTTCGGTGCGGCCGGCCAGATTCTTGACCTTGACCACGCCGGCGGCGAGTTCCTCCGGCCCGGCGAACACGGCGAGCGTGTGGCCCCGCTTCTCGGCGTACTGGAACTGCTTGCCCAGCTTCACGGCGTCCGGGTACAACTCGCACCCGACTCCCGCCCGGCGCAACTCCGTCGCCAAGGTCACGCAATCGACCAGGCTCGCGCCGGGGAACTGCAACACCAGCACCGGGGCCGTCGTCGTGACCCCGGCGAGCCACGGGTGCTTCAACTCCTCCATCGCCGTGAGCAAGCGATCGACGCCGAGCGACGCGCCGACGCCGGGCAACACCTGCTTCGTGTACAGCCCGGCGAGGTTGTCGTAGCGGCCGCCGCTGCACACGCTGCCGATGCCTGGGAGCTTCGTCAGGAAGGTCTCGTAGATGGTGCCGGTGTAGTAGTCGAGGCCGCGGGCGATGCTCAGGTCGAGCCGCACGCGGCCCTCGGGGACGCCGGCCGCGGCGACGGCGAGGAGTTCGCGCAACCGGGCGACGCCCTCGGCCGCCTTGGCGTTGCCGCCGCACAGGCTCTCAACGCGGGCCAGCTTGTCGGCATTCGACCCCTCGGTTTCGGCCAGTGTGAGCACCTGCGCCGCTTGCTCGGCCGTGACACCGGCCTCGCGCTGCATCTCCTCGACGACCTTGTCCCGGCCCATCTTCAGGAGCTTGTCGAGGGCACGCAACAGCGGCACTGACTTGTCGAGCACGCCCAAGCTTTCGAGCAGGCCGTTGAGCACCAGGCGGTTGTTGACGCGGATCGTGAAGTCGCCGAGTTCGAGGGCTTCAAACAGCGCGTTCACGACCAGCACGACCTCGGCGTCGGCGGCGTTCGAGGTCGTGCCGATGGTGTCGAAGTCGCACTGCACGAACTCGCGGTAGCGCCCCGCGGCGGTGTTCTCCCCGCGCCAGACCGGCCCCATCGCGTAGCGCTTGAACGGCGTCCCCAACTGCGGCACGTACTGCGCGGCGAAACGGGCGAACGGCACCGTCAGGTCGAAGCGCAAAGCGACATCGCGGTCGCCGTGGTCGCGGAAGCGGTAAACGAGCTTGTCCGACTCCTCGCCGCCCTTGCCCAACAGAACCTCGGCGTACTCGAGCGCCGGCGTGTCCATCGGGGCGAAGCCGAAGCTGCGGTAGACGGTTCGCGCCGTCTGCAAGACCCGCTCGCGCGGGATCATCAGGGCGGGGGCGTAATCGCGGAAGCCCTTGAGGGTCCGCGGCTCGATCAGCGGGGGCACGGGCGTCGTCTCGGGGGTGCGGGCGGGGGCTACCGGTTTTTGTAGCGAGTGCTGACGCGCTTCATGAAGGCCGTCTCTTCGGCGGTGAGCGGCTCCTTGCGGGCGATCTTCTCGAGCAGCGAGTCGAGGCGGTCCTCGTCGCGCTGCTGCTGGGCGTTCTCGCGCTGCATCCGCCGGGCGTTGCGGGCGGTCGTGAGGCGCTTCAGGAGGCTCTGCCGCTTCTTGGCCGGGCGGGAGGGGGTCTCGTCGTCGCCGTCCGAACTCCCGTAGCCGGGGCCGTAGTCGCCGTAGCCGGGGTCGGCGAGGAACTGCGGGTTCATCTTCAGCCAACTGGCCACCGCGACGAACAGGCCCAGCGCCATCGGCCAGACCTCGTTGAGCGTCAGGCTGGCGATGAGGAAGACCGCCGCGACGACGATGCCGGCGTAGGACGCCGTCTGGATCGCCTGGTCGCGGTCGGACTTCGCCCAGACCAGGCCTTGCAGGATTTGCCCGCCGTCGAGGGGGTAACCGGGCAGCAAGTTGATCAGCAGCAGCACCCAGCTCACCCAGAAGACGCGATCGACCCAGACGAGGGGCCGCGACGCGGTCGGCCGGTCGAGGCCGGACTTCTGCACGGCCTCGCTCAGCTCGACCTCCTTGTGCAGCTTCGACACCATGTCGGGGGTCGGGGCGACCGGCTCGTTGGTCCCCGTCTGGTAGAGGCGCAGGCCGAGTTCGCTGGTGTAGACGCGGCCGTCACGGTAGTTTCGCATCTCGGCGGCGTAGGGGTCGGCGAGCGGGTTGACGGTCGGCAGGAAGCCGGCCCCGGCCAGGATCACGAAGGCCCCGAAGCAGATCGCGGCGTTAACGAGCAAGCCGCCCATCGCGGTGACGGTGTGCGGCCGCCAGTGCGGCGGCACGTCCACGACGGCCAGCCCGCCGAACGGCCAGAGGACGATCTCCTTGGCCTCGCCGTCCATGAGCCGGCCGGCGAAGCAGTGGCCGAACTCGTGCAGCAACAGCAGGGTGAAGAGGATCGGCCCGGTGAGCAGGAAGACCTCGAAGACGCGCTCGGAGCCGCCGGGGGCGAGGACCTGGCGGAAGAACGTCCCGACGGCGAAGATGATGAGGAAGGCGTGGACCTTGACGGGGATTCCGAAGGCCCGGAAGATCGGGAACGCCCAGGTCAAGGGGTCGCGCATCGGACAGGCCCACCAGCGGACGGGGGACGACGGTTCGCACGCATCATACCGGCGAAGCGTTGCCGTCGCAACCGTCTGGGCGCGGCGCGGCTTTGCCCTTGCCCACGCCGGGGGGCGGGGCGACGATGCTAAGATGTGGCGTTGCGAGTCCGACTCAGAAGGGGGTTTAGCCCGATGATCCTTGACACGACAACTCAGAAGCCGCTCGTCGTTGCCGGGGCCGACACGCCGTGGCCGTACATCGACGTGCCCCTCGATCAGGTGCCGGAACTCCGCGCGCTGCTCGACCGCCACGGCGTCCGGCACACTCTCGACGAGAACGTGATTTCGTGGAACGGCGGGCCTCACATCGCCACGATCAGCTTCCCACGCGGGGCGGACGCTAAACCCGTCCAGGCGATTTTGGATGCCGCCCACTAACGACCGGATGGAATCATGTCACTTGCGGAAGACATCCGGTTGCTCCGGGACCGTACGCTGGCCGACCTCAACGTCGCCCACGACTACTACGAGGACACGAAGACCGCCTGGCGGACGGTACGCAGGGTCGTCGCGTCGGGCGATGCGTTCACGAATACGAACGTGGCCACCGGGACAGTCACGACGGAGGCGGAACTGGTTGCCAAGTCGGGCGGGTACGTCAAGCAGCAGCTCGCCGAGGCGACGTTCCAACAGTTCCTGTCGATCTTCGAGATCTTCTTCTTCGACCTGCTGCGGCTCTGGCTGACGGCGTACCCGCAGAACCTGGGCGGCAAGAAGGTCGAGTTCAAGGCCGTCCTCGACGCGCCGGACAAGGAGGCGATCGTGCCGCTCGTCGTCAACAAGGAACTCAACGAGGTGCTGTACAAGCGGCCGGCGGGGTGGTTCGCGTACCTGGAGGAGCGGGCAAAACTCGGCTGCCCGACGCCCGACGAGATTCAGCACGTCGCCGATGCCAAGGCGACGCGCGACGTGCTGATGCACAACCGGGGCGTCGCCGGCAAGTCGTACGAGGCGAAGGCGAAGCCTCTGGCGCGGTACGCCGACGGCGAGCGCATCGAGGTCGGCGAGGCGTACCACCGGGCGACGTGGGTGCTACTGTGCAAGGTCGTGGCCGAGGTGACGGACGCGGCCGGGGCGAAGGCGGCGTGACCCGCCCGCGGCTGCGAGTACACTGTGAGTTGACCCCTTCTGCGGTGGCCCGGTTCAATCCGCGAGCGTGAAAAGTGAGGCGACGATGGCGACGACGAGCGCGAACGTCGTGGACGCCGGATCGCCACCACGGCTGGGGTCGTGACCGTTTCGGGGGGCGGGCGCGGGTGGCGGTTGGGCGACAACCACTCGGCGGCACAGTGGGAGAGTAAGATGCGACGGCGGGGCTGGACCGCCGAGCAGATTGACGAGGCGTTGGCTGACGGCGAGCAACTCGAGGCGACTAACAGCATCCGCCCCGCGAACGGGGCGACTCGATTCGTCCACCATGCGACCGGCAGGTCCGTTGTGCGGGACGACGCGACGCAAGAAATCATCCACGTCGGAGGCGACGGCTATGTCTACTGACTCGGTGCGCATCTACGTCCCGCTTCTCGACGAGGGCACGGATGTCTTTCGGCCCGCCACCGGGGTCTTCGTCGGACCCGACACCGTCAGGATCGAGAAGCCGGACGACTACGACCCGGACGACGAAACCTGGGAGTTCCCGCCCGGCAGCGAAGTGGTTTGCGTCGCGGAGTTCCGGGGCGGGGCGCAGATGCTCGTCGCGCGGTCGCGGGCGAGGGTCCTGTCGCATCCGGTTTAGCCGCACGAGAATTTCGCCCGCCACCTCGCCGGCCCGCCGCTAAAATGCCCCCATGCGCACCATCTTCATCGACTTCGGCAACGTCCTGGGGTTCTTCGACCACTCGCGGGCCGTCGCCCAACTCGTCGCGCACTCGCCGCTCGACGCCGACGCCCTCGACCACGCCGTCTACGGCGGCGAGGCCATGGACGACTACGAGTCCGGGCGACTCAGCACCGCGGAGTTCTTCGAGATTTCCGCCGCCGCCGGGCAGTTGGACTGCTCGCAAGCGGAGTTCGTTCGGGCCTTCGCCGACATCTTCACGCGCAACGACCACGTCTGCGGGTTAATCCCAACCCTGGCGAAACGGTACCGGTTGGTTCTGGCGAGTAACACCTGCGACGCCCACTACCTACGCTACTCGGAGGACTTCGCCGACGTGCTCGCGCACTTCTCGGCGCTGTGTACCTCGCACGAGGCGAAGGCCCGCAAGCCGCTGGCCGCCTACTATGAATACTGCCAGGTTCAGGCCCAGGCCGCGCCGCGCGAGTGCTTGTTCCTCGACGACCTGAGTCGCAACGTCGCCGCCGCCGAGGCCCACGGCTGGCGCGGCCTGCTGTACCACCCGCGGCTCGACCTGCCCGCCGAACTGCGGGCCGCCGGAATCGTGTTGGACTGAATTCACCGCTGGGAGTGCCGCGATGGACCTGCTCAAGACCGCCGACCCCGAACTCTGGCACGCCATCCAGGGCGAGGCGTCGCGCCAGCGCTACGGCCTCGAGATGATCGCGTCGGAGACCTACGCCAGCCCGGCGGTCATGGCCGCGCAAGGCACCGTGCTCACCAACAAGTACGCCGAGGGCTACCCCGGCAAGCGCTACTACGGCGGCTGCGAGTACGTCGATCTCGCCGAGTCACTCGCGCTGAAGCGGGCCAAAGCCCTTTACGGCGCGGCCCACGCCAACGTCCAGCCGCACTCGGGGGCGCAGGCCAACATGGCCGTGTTCCTCGCGGCGCTCCAGCCCGGCGACACGATCCTCGGGCTGGACCTCGCGCACGGCGGGCACCTGACCCACGGCATGCGGCTCAACTTCTCCGGCAAGTACTTCAAGGCCGTCTTCTACGGCGTGACGAAGGACACCCACCGCATCGACTTCGACCAAGTCGCGGCGCAGGCCCGTGAGCACAAGCCGAAGATCATCATCGCCGGGGCCAGCGCGTACCCCCGCACCATCGACTTCCCCAAGTTCGCCCAGATCGCCAAGGAGGTCGGGGCGCTGTTCATGGTCGACATGGCCCACATCTCGGGGCTGGTCGCGGCCAAGGTCCACCCGGACCCCGTGCCGCACGCCGACTTCGTCACCACGACGACGCACAAGACCCTGCGCGGGCCGCGCGGCGGGATGATCCTGTGCCGCGAGGAGTGGGCCAAGCCGATCGACTCGGCGGTGTTTCCCGGCATCCAGGGCGGGCCGCTCATGCACGTCATCGCCGCCAAGGCCGTCGCGTTCGGCGAGGCGTTGCGGCCCGACTTCGTGGTTTACCAGCAGCAGGTGTTGGCGAACGCCAAGGCCCTCGCGGAGGCGCTGATGGCGG
This sequence comes from Fimbriiglobus sp., assembly GCA_025352585.1. Classification (GTDB taxonomy): domain Bacteria; phylum Planctomycetota; class Planctomycetia; order Gemmatales; family Gemmataceae; genus Fimbriiglobus. The sequence goes on along the minus strand of JANXTD010000783.1, from coordinate 29 downwards.
CCGGCTACCCGATCGTGTCGGGCGGCACC
>JANXTD010000778.1 GCA_025352585.1 Fimbriiglobus sp. | reverse complement strand
CCTTCTTGGCCACGTCCCAGACTTGAATCTCGCCGGTGCGGCCGGGGTTGCCGGCGGACGCCGCGAGCGACTTGCCGTCGGGCGAGAAGGCCAGCGACTGCACCCGCTCCGACATGCCGATGAGCCGGGCCACGACAGCGGAGCCGTCGGCGGCGTGGACGACGATTTCGTGGTAACCGGTGACGGCGAGGAGCTTGCCGTCGGGGGAGTAGGCGAGCGACGTGACGACCGGCGGGCCGACGTACTTGGGCGGGTTCGCGTCGCTGATCGTCGCCTGGCCGGCGTTCTTCGGCGTGTCGTCGGTCGCCCCCTGCGCGACCCACTTCGTAATCGTCTCGATCTCGGTCGGCTTGAGCGGCGGGCGGTCCTTGGGCATCTCGTGTTCGCCGTCCTTCACGGCGATCTCGGCGATCAAGTAGCTCGCCTCGGGCTTGCCGGGCATCAGACTCGGCTTCGCGGTCTCGCCGGGCTTGAACAGCGACGCGAAGTCGGTCATGACGTAGCCGGCGTTGGCCTTCGCGGGCTGGTGGCAGCCCTGGCAATTCTGCTGGAAGATCGGCCGCACGTCGCGGAAGTAGCTCACCTTCCCGGACGCGGCGGCCGGCGGCTCCGCGGCGTAGGCCGGCGTGACGAGGGCCAACGCAACGAGACTGCACTTCAGGAGTCGCATCATCGCAGGTTCCGTGGGGACAGAGACTCGGTCAGCCGAGCGAGGCAAGGCCCCCCATCGTAGCACCGCCCCCCGAGCGGACACAAACGTTATTTTCCGTCGAACGCGAGAGTTGTGAGATTTTCGGTTGCTCACCCCCCCGCGTGCGGGTACATTCGGGGTCTGCCGAGTGCGCCTTTCCCCGTTGTCCGGAGCCACTGCCATGCTAATCGTCCCCGGTTTCGAGGGCCGCGACACCTGCGACGGGGTCAGTCGCCGCGACCTGCTCCGCTTCGGCGGCCTGTCGTTGGCGGGCCTGTCGCTCGGCAACGTGTTCACGCGCGAAGCCCACGCCCTCAACAACCCGGTGCCGGCGGGGCAGGGCGGCAAGGGCTTCGGCAAGGCCAAGAACGTCATCCTCATCTACCTGCAAGGCGGCCCCAGCCAGCTCGACCTGTGGGACCCCAAGGAGAACATGCCGGACAGCATGAAGAGCGTCTTCAAGCCGATCAGCACCAAGCTGCCGGGCGAGAAGGTCACCGAACTGCTGCCGAAGATCGCCAACGTCCTCGACAAGACGACGCTGATCCGGTCGATGAGCTACACGCCCAACGGCCTGTTCAACCACACAGCCGCGATCTACCAGATGCTCACCGGCTACACGACCGACAAGGTCAGCCCGTCGGGCCAACTGGAGCCGCCGAACGCCAAGGACTACCCGACGCTCGGCTCGAACGTCATCAAGTTCAAGCCGCCGGACGTGCCGATGCTGCCGTTCGTGGTGATGCCGCGGCCTCTACAGGAGTCGAACGTCGTCGGCAAGGGCGGCACCGCGGGGTTCCTGGGCAAGGCCTACGACCCGTACCTGCTCTACCCGTCCGGCGACGACATGGACATGGAGAAGATGACGCGCGTGAAGGTCGATGACCTCGTGCTGCGTCAGGAGTTGTCTCAGGTCCGCATGGAGCGCCGGGCGACCCTGCGCGACACCGTCGCCAAGGGGATGCCCGACCTCGACGCCGCAGTCAGCAAGTTCGAGCTGGACTCGTACTACGGCAAGGCGCTGGGGCTGATCCTGTCCGGCCGCGCCCGCGAGGCCTTCGACCTGACGAAGGAGCCGGAGGCGTTGAAGGCGAAGTACGGCAAGAACACCTTCGGCCAGTGCTGCCTGCTCGGCCGGCGGCTCGTCGAGGCGGGAACCCGGTTCGTCGAGATCAACTGGCCCAAGGTCGCCAACTCCGACAACCACTCGTGGGACGTCCACACCGGCCTCTCGACGCGGATGAAGAACCAGGCCGCGCCGATGCTCGACGCCGGAGTCTCGGCGCTGATCGAAGACCTCGACCAGCGCGGGATGTTGAACGAGACGCTCGTGATCGTCGTCGGCGAGTTCGGCCGCAGCCCGCGCCGCGGCGTGAGCACTTCGGGGAACTCGAACTCCGACGACGGCCGCGACCACTGGCCCTACTGCTACACCGCGATGATCGCCGGGGCCGGCATCAAGCGCGGCTACGTCCACGGCAAGTCCGACAAGACGGCCAGCGCCCCGACCGAGAACCCCGTCCACCCGGCGGAGTTGCTGGCGACGATCTACCACAGCGTGGGCATCAAGCCCGACACGATCGTCTACAACCACCTGAACCAGCCGCGTGAACTCGTCAAGGGCGAGGCCGTGAGCGCGCTGTTCAGCTAAGTCTTGTTAGCCGGACGCGCAAGCGACGGGAGCAAGTCCCGGTGGACTACGCCAGTGGGTGAAGACGAAGCCGTCCCCACCCGTCAGCGTTGTCCACCGGGACTTGCTCCCG
>JANXTD010000717.1 GCA_025352585.1 Fimbriiglobus sp. | reverse complement strand
GAAACGGACTTGCACCGACGCCTCGCTGGCAATCGTGCCGACGGTCATGCGGTGCCGCATCGCGGTGCGCTTGTCGTTGACGACGTACAGGCCGTCGATGACCTCGACGCGGCGGAAGTCGGGGTAGGCCCGCAGGCTCTCGCCGCCGCGGACCGCGAAGTCAAGCACCCAACCCCACTCGTCGTCGGTGAGCGCCTGATAGGCGTGCGTGGTGCGCACTTCGCGCAGCAAGTCGTCCGGGTAAAAACCGCCGGCCAGCGCGGTGCTGACGACGTGTTGGGCCAGCACGTCGAGCGGCTTCGAGTACGGCTCGCGGGCCTCGATCGCCCCCCGTCCCGCGGCCATCCGCGCGGCGGCGACCTCGACGAGTTCGAGCGCGTTCGTCGGCACGCAGGTGACGCGGCTCACCCCGCCGGGCTGGTGCCCACTGCGGCCGGCGCGCTGCATCAGCCGGGCGACGCCCTTGGGCGAGCCGACCTGGATAACCCGGTCCACCGGCGAGAAATCGACGCCCAAGTCGAGGCTCGACGTGCAGACCACGCAGCGCATCGTGCCGGCGCGCAGTTGGTCCTCGACCCAGTCGCGGACCTCGCGGTCGAGCGAGCCGTGGTGCAGCGCCATCTGCCCCGCCCACGCCGGCTTCGCGTTGAGAATTGCCTGGTACCAAATCTCCGTCTGCGACCGCGTGTTGGTGAACACCAGCGCCGAGCGACCCGACTCGATGGCGGCGACCACCTGCGGCAGCAGAGTCAGCCCCAGGTGCCCGGCCCACGGGAAGCGCTCGACCTTCGGCGGGATGACGCTGTCGATGACCGTTTCCTTTGGCAGCCGGCCGCGGATCAACTTCGGCGGGCGGCCAACGCCCAGCAGCACGCTCGCGGCGGTCGCCGTGTTGCCGAGCGTCGCCGACAGCCCCCAGACGCGCAGCCCCGGCGACCACGTCCGCAAGCGGGCCAGCGCCAACTCCGTCAACACGCCGCGCTTCGACGACAGCAGTTCGTGCCACTCGTCGACGACGACCGACCGCAGGTTCGCGAACTTCTCTCGCGCGTCGGCGTGCGTCAGCAACAGCGACAGACTCTCCGGCGTCGTCACCAGCACCGTCGGCAAGCGTTCCTTCTGCTTCTTGCGGGCCGACGCCTTGGTGTCTCCGGTGCGCAGGCCCACGTCCCAATTCAGCCCCAGGTGCGCGAGCGGCGCGGCCAGTGACGCCGCGGTGTCACTGGAGAGCGCCCGCAGCGGCGTCAGCCACAGCACCCGCAGCGGCGGCGGCTCCGCCGGTTGCTCCTCGCCCAGGGCTTCGAGCAGCGGCCCGAAGTACGCCGCGTACGTCTTGCCGGTGCCGGTCGAGGCATGGATTAGCCCCGACTCGCCGTCGGCGTAGCTCGCCCAAGCCTCGTGCTGGAAGTCGAACGGCGTCCAGCCGCGTCCGGCGAACCACCCCGCCGGCGTGACGACCGGCTCCGCAGGGGCGACGACTTTCTTGACGCGCGTCTTGCTCACGACGGGGCGTCGGGGGTGAGCAGTCGCCGGACGTTTTCGAGCGTGTCGGCCTCCGCGGCCGGCTTGTCGGTACGGCGTCGCAGCATCCGCGGGAAGCGCGTGGCGATGCCCGACTTGTGCCGCGGCGACAGTTGAATCCCCTCGAACCCCAGCTCGAAAACGAGTTCCGGCTTGACTGTGCGGACCGGCCCGAACGTCTCGGTCGTGTTGCGGCGGATGAACGCATCGACCTCGCGAATCTCCGCGTCGGTTAGCCCGCTGTACGCCTTCGCGATCGGCACGAGCTGGCCCGCTTCCCAGACGCCAAACGTGTAGTCGGTGTAGAGATTCGCCCGCTTGCCGTGGCCCTTCTGCGCGTAGATCAGCACGGCATCCACGGTGTACGGCTCGACCTTCCACTTCCACCAGTCGCCCGTCACGCGGCCGACGCGGTACGGACTCGCCAGCCGCTTGAGCATCAGCCCCTCGACCTGCCGCGCTCGGCTCTCCCGCCGCACGACGGTGAGGTCTTCCCACGACGCGAACGGCACCACCGCCGACGGCTGCAACCGCGCGTCACCGATGTTCGCGATGAGCGCGTCGAGCTTCGCCCGGCGTTCGCTCAAGGGCGACGGCCGGAGGTCGGTGCCGGCGAGTTCGAGCAGGTCGTAAGCCATCAGCACCACGGGGATGTCGGCGAGCAGCTTCTTGCCGACCGTCTTGCGGCCGATGCGTTTTTGCAATTGTGCGAAGGGCTGAATCCCCTCGGCCGACCACGGCAGAATCTCGCCGTCGAGGGCGGTGCCGTCAGGGAGTTTGTCGCCTAACGCCGCGAGTTCGGGGTAGCGTTCGGTGACGAGTTCTTCGCCGCGGCTCCACACAAAG